>NZ_JBQSWV010000094.1:0-203 GCF_052377495.1 Corynebacterium sp. AOP36-E1-14 | reverse complement strand
CCGCGCCCATCGACCAGTGGGGTCAGATCCACCAGCACCGTGACCATCGAGGAGGGATCGCCGGGACGGCGGGTGTGTTTCCACACGTGCTCGTCGACCCCTAGTATCCGCACGTCAGCGAGGTGATCGCCGGAGTCGTAGACAAGGTTGCGGCATGCCTGAACCGCGATCTTGTTGACCAGCTGCCACCCGACACCTAGGGC
>NZ_JBQSWV010000093.1:0-210 GCF_052377495.1 Corynebacterium sp. AOP36-E1-14 | reverse complement strand
GCGCAGTCGGGGAATCGCTACGACGATTCCGGAGCGTGCCGATCAGATCGCTCACCGGCGTAAGCGTCGCGGTCGGCCCATCGACTTCGGCGCTGAGCAGTACCAGCGCTACAGGGGCCGCAATGTGGTGGAACGTTGCTTCAACCGGCTCAAGCAGTGGCGTGGTGTTGCTACCCGGTGCGACAAGACCGCCGGGAGCTATCACGCTGG
>NZ_JBQSWV010000092.1:0-216 GCF_052377495.1 Corynebacterium sp. AOP36-E1-14 | reverse complement strand
ACTACTGGCAACCTCGTCGCTGACACCATCTGGCGCACCGGAAGAAATCGGATTGACCATCACTGACGCCGCGGACGCCGGCCCGTTCACCGTCATCGACGCCGCGCCGGTGGCCGTCGACGACCGGTGCCCTGGCTGCAAACATGCAGGTGTGTTGCGAGATCACGTCACCCAGCAGCTGGTGGACCTGCCGGTCGTCGGCTTCCCGACGCGACT
>NZ_JBQSWV010000091.1:0-226 GCF_052377495.1 Corynebacterium sp. AOP36-E1-14 | reverse complement strand
TACAGGCAGGTCCACCAGCTGCCGGGTGACGTGATCTCGCAGCACACCCGGATGTTTACAGCCAGGGCACTGATCGTCGACGGCCACCGGGGCGGCGTCGATGGCGGTGAACAGGCCGGCATCGGCGGCGTCGGTGATGGTCAATCCGATTTCAGCGGTGCGGCAGATGGTGTCAGCGACGAGGTTGCCAGTAGTGTGCACTTCTAGGGTCCTGGTTCGGTTCAGA
>NZ_JBQSWV010000090.1:0-243 GCF_052377495.1 Corynebacterium sp. AOP36-E1-14 | reverse complement strand
TACTTCGGCTTTGAGCGTGTTTAGTGCTCTGACCTGCGGAGTTGTGTGGGTGTTGGGCGGTGTGTAGATTATGTCGAGTCAGCAACGAGCTGGGACGGAGCACAGAGTGCTTGTCCGGTGAGTGTGTTGGCTGGGAGGTCCGAAACGGACCGTTCACACACTGTTTGCTTCTTGGCAATCTGGTGTTGTACCCTTTACTTCAGCCGCAACGGCGTCCCCTCGATTCTTCTTGGTGGGTTGGTT
>NZ_JBQSWV010000089.1:0-259 GCF_052377495.1 Corynebacterium sp. AOP36-E1-14 | reverse complement strand
GGCTCTTCGCGATTCACAGTGCGTTGATCCGGTCGCGGAGCTGCCCGGAGTGGATCAACGACCGCAAGATGTAGTGGTCGAGGTTTCTGAATCCCAGGGCGATGCCGCGCAGATGCTCCAGCCGTCCGTTGATGGCCTCGACGGGGCCGTTCGACGCTCCCACATCGAAGTACGCCAGGATGTCGTGCCGTCGGCGCCACAGGGTCCTGCCGAGCTGTGCCAGCTCCTCCAGCCCCGCGGGTAGACCCTGACGCAGAGC
>NZ_JBQSWV010000088.1:0-270 GCF_052377495.1 Corynebacterium sp. AOP36-E1-14 | reverse complement strand
TCACGTCCGTGTCCCGCGGTTCACCTGCACCAACGATGCCTGCGGCCGGAGAATCTTCCATGCTTCACTGGGTTGTGCTGACGACGGGTCGAAACTGACCCACCGGGCGACTCGTTGGATTCTGCAACGCCTGGCCGTTGACCGCATGAGTGTCTCGGCGACAGCGAAGGCCCTAGGTGTGGGGTGGCAGCTGGTCAACAAGATCGCGGTTCAGGCGTGCTGCAACCTTGTCTACGATTCCGGCGATCATCTGGCTGACGTGCGGATACT
>NZ_JBQSWV010000087.1:0-307 GCF_052377495.1 Corynebacterium sp. AOP36-E1-14 | reverse complement strand
TGTTTCTGCCGCTCGGTCAGATAGTTCGTCCTGGTCATCAGGCTACGACGGTGCTTGTACAGCGGGTCATCCTTGCGTCCACGCCGCCCGGTCGTTTCTCGTTGCAGGCGTTGCCGACACCCGGTGAGCTTCTCGGCGGCCAGGTGCACCACATGAAATGGGTCCATCACCTTCGTCGCCGCGGGCAGGGCGTGGTCCACGGCGGTGGCGTAGCCGGCGAAGCCGTCCATCGTCACCACCTGAACCGACTCGCGGAACGCTTCGCTGCGTTGCTGCAACCAGCTTCGTAGAACCTCGGCGCTGCGCC
>NZ_JBQSWV010000086.1:0-319 GCF_052377495.1 Corynebacterium sp. AOP36-E1-14 | reverse complement strand
AGGCCCGTGCCGCGGGATCGCGAAAGGCTACCTTGATCAGCTTCCTGGCACCTCCGACCCCACCTTGCACTCAGCCTCCTTCTCAACCAACCGGACTAGTCGCTCGGTATCATCCGCACCGATTTGCCCTGGGTCAATGACCCGGCCTTCTGACGGCTCAATCGTGCCAATCTGCTCGCGCACAAGCTCCTCGCCCAGAGCAGTGTCCAACCCTGATCGACGATGAACGGCGATGGATATGTCCTCGACAGAGAACGCACCCGTCATGATTACCCTCTCACGTGCACACTCGACGCTACCTTCCTGATGTGGTCCAGAA
>NZ_JBQSWV010000085.1:0-338 GCF_052377495.1 Corynebacterium sp. AOP36-E1-14 | reverse complement strand
GGGACATGACCACCACCGACGAGCCAGCCACTGTCGACATCGATGCCCTGCAGCGCCACATCAACATCGTCGAGATGGGCCTGATCATCCACCTGCGTCAACTACCGGCCAGCGAACGCCTCGGCGCCGCCCTGGCCCTACGCGGACGCTCCCGCAACGACGCCACCCGCTTCGCACACGCAGGCGAACTCGCCGCACGCAACCTCGAACTGTTCTGCGCCGTGGTGGCCACCGGCATCCTCGCCGCCGACCACCTCGCCCTGATCCGCCGGATGATCCACGCCCAACTATCCACCGTGCCCAAGGGTCGCCACGACGAGATCACCGCCTGCCTCGAC
>NZ_JBQSWV010000084.1:0-430 GCF_052377495.1 Corynebacterium sp. AOP36-E1-14 | reverse complement strand
CGGTGTCGATGAGCACGTGTGGAAACACACCCGCCGTCCCGGCGATCCCTCCTCGATGGTCACGGTGCTGGTGGATCTGACCCCGCTGGTCGACGGGCGCGGGCCGGCCCGGTTGATCGATATGCGACCCGGGCGCAGTGCCGAGGTGCTACGAACCTGGCTCAACGAGCGTGACCCTGGTTTCCGCCAGCGTGTGGAGGTCGTCACGATGGACGGCTTCGCAGGCTACGCCACCGCCGTGGACCACGCCTTACCCGCGGCGACGAAGGTGATGGTCCCATTTCATGTGGTGCACCTGGCCGCCGAGAAGCTCACCGGGTGTCGGCAACGCCTGCAACGAGAAACGACCGGGCGGCGCGGACGCAAAGATGACCCGCTCTACAAGCACCGCCGTCACCTGATGACCAGGACGAACTATCTCACCGACCGT
>NZ_JBQSWV010000083.1:0-430 GCF_052377495.1 Corynebacterium sp. AOP36-E1-14 | reverse complement strand
AGGTGTCGATGAGCACGTGTGGAAACACACCCGCCGTCCCGGCGAGCCCTCCTCGATGGTCACGGTGCTGGTGGATCTGACCCCGCTGGTCGACGGGTGCGGGCCGGCCCGGTTGATCGATATGCGACCCGGGCGCAGTGCCGAGGTGCTACGAACCTGGCTCAACGAGCGTGACCCTGGTTTCCGCCAGCGTGTGGAGGTCGTCACGATGGACGGCTTCGCCGGCTACGCCACCGCCGTGGACCACGCCTTACCCGCGGCGACGAAGGTGATGGTCCCATTTCATGTGGTGCACCTGGCCGCCGAGAAACTCACTGGGTGTCGGCAGCGCCTGCAACGAGAGACGACCGGGCGGCGTGGACGCAAGGATGACCCGTTGTACAAGCACCGCCGTCACCTGATGACCAGGACGAACTATCTCACCGACCGG
>NZ_JBQSWV010000082.1:0-548 GCF_052377495.1 Corynebacterium sp. AOP36-E1-14 | reverse complement strand
GAACCAGGACCCTAGAAGTGCACACTACTGGCAACCTCGTCGCTGACACCATCTGCCGCACCGCTGAGAAAAGGATTGACCATCACGGACGCCTCGGACGCCGGCCCGTTCACCGTCATCGACGCAGCTCCGATGGCCGTCGACGATTAGTGCCCTGGCTGCAAACATGCAGGTGTGTTGCGAGATCACGTCACCCAGCAGCTGGTGGACCTGCCGGTCGTCGGCTTCCCGACGCGACTTCACGTCCGTGTTCCGCGGTTCACTTGCGCCAACGATGCCTGCGGCCGGAAGATTTTCCAGGCTTCACTGGCGTGTTCTGACGATGGGGCGAAACTGGCCCACCGGGTGACTCGCTGGATTGTGCAATGCCTGGCCATCGACCGCATGACTCTCTCAGCGACTGCGAAAGCCCTAGGTGTCGGGTGGCAGTTGGTCAACAAGATCGCGGTTCAGGCGTGCCGCAACCTTGTCTACGACTCCGGCGATCACCTCGCTGACGTGCGGATACTAGGGGTCGATGAGCACGTGTGGAAACACACCCGCCGTCC
>NZ_JBQSWV010000081.1:0-557 GCF_052377495.1 Corynebacterium sp. AOP36-E1-14 | reverse complement strand
GTTCAGCGAGTTGCCGTGCGGCCCCGTGCCCCGGTCAGTCCAGTAGAGGGTTCGCCCGGTGCTATTGAGTTCCAGGTCGATAGGTTCCGGAAGTCCCTCCCACAGCAGTTCGATGTCTCCTCGGCCCTCTGCTGAGCTACTGACGGGGAGCTCGAGTCCGGCGCGGAAGATCCGCCCCTGGCCACCGCCGGCAGGGCCCTTCTGCGTCCAGTAGAGGTACCCGTTCACCGGGTCGACGCACACTCCGACACACCTCTCCTCCTCTTCTGTCGGCCCGCGGCCGGTCGTGGAGACCAGGAGTGTCACGTCGCTGCCGTCCCGCCGGGACCGGTACACGGCTTTTCCCTCACGGTCACACCAGTAGAGCATCCCGGTCGTCGGGTCTGTGACGAGTTGTTTACCGGTGGTGAAGGTTCCCGTCGGCACGATCTGCTCCACCTCGGAGCCGTGGACGGGCCCGCCGTCGAGCGACACCCGCACGACCGCGCCGTTGGTGTCCGTGTACTCAGGTTCCATCCCCGGCCCGGCAGGCGGGCCGTCCGGCCGGCCCATCAGTG
>NZ_JBQSWV010000080.1:0-578 GCF_052377495.1 Corynebacterium sp. AOP36-E1-14 | reverse complement strand
CGGCGATCCCTCCTCGATGGTCACGGTGCTGGTGGATCTGACCCCGCTGGTCGACGGGCGCGGGCCGGCCCGGTTGATCGACATGCGACCCGGGCGCAGTGCCGAGGTTCTACGAACCTGGCTCAACGAGCGTGACCCTGGTTTCCGCCAGCGTGTGGAGGTCGTCACGATGGACGGCTTCGCCGACTACGCCACCGCCGTGGACCACGCCTTACCCGCGGCGACGAAGGTGATGGACCCATTTCACGTGGTGCACCTGGCCGCCGAGAAACTCACCGGATGCAGTCAGCGCCTGCAACGAGAGACGACCGGGCGGCGCGGACGCAAAGATGACCCGCTCTACAAGCACCGCCGTCACCTGATGACCAGGACGAACTATCTCACCGACCGGCAGAAACAACGGCTGAATCTGCTGTGGACCACCGACGACGACTACGTCGCTCTGCAGGTCACCTGGGGCATCTACCAGGATCTCATCGCCGCGTACGGTGTTCCGGGCAAGTCACGGGGCAAGAAGTTGATGGCCGGGTTGATCGACACGCTGCGTAAAGGACTCCCGAAGGGGTTGGAGGAGTTGA
>NZ_JBQSWV010000079.1:0-602 GCF_052377495.1 Corynebacterium sp. AOP36-E1-14 | reverse complement strand
GCAGGCGAACTCGCCGCACGCAACACCGACCTCTTCGCCACCGTCGTGACCTGCGACGTCGTCACCGCCGACCACCTCGACATGATCTGGTCACGCATCCACCGCCACCTGACCACCGTGCCGACCTGCCAACACGCCGAACTCCTCACCCGCCTCGACGCCGTCGTGCACGCCAGCATCACCGACTGGATGTGCACCGCAGCCAACCCGGTCGCCCTCACCGTGCTGCGCGACCGCATCGACGCGGCGATCCTCGACGCCGAACCCGACCTGGCCGACGACACCGCCGACGCCGAAGACGACACCGCCACACTCACCCGCCGCGGCACCACACTCATCCTCGCCGGCGGCAACCCGGTCACCCTGTCGGCGATCGACAACAACCTCGACAAGAAGGCCGACGTCCTGCTCGCCGACGCCCGCCGCCGGCAGGAGAACATCCCCGAAGACCAACGCAGCGAACTACCGAGCCGCTCCCAGCTCAAAGCCCAGGTGATGCTCGGCCAACTCGGCGACAACCCGCAGTCCATGGACATCCGCGTGCACCTCTACCGCGCGACCCTCGACGGGGTGCACGGCGTCGGCGCCGGCTACGTCGCCGG
>NZ_JBQSWV010000078.1:0-615 GCF_052377495.1 Corynebacterium sp. AOP36-E1-14 | reverse complement strand
GACGTGATCACCGACGAGATCTGGGCCGTGATCGGCCCGCTGTTCCCCGCCGCGAAGGCCACAGGCCGCCCACCGGTCGACCGACGTCTCGTGGTGGAGGCCACCGCCTGGCGTTTTCGTACCGGCGCACCGTGGCGCGATCTGCCAGAGCGCTTCGGCAACTGGAATACGATCTACAAGAACTTCCACCGCTGGGCCACAGCCGGGGTGTGGGCAGAGTTACTCAGCTATGTTCAGTGCGCCGCCCACCGTGCCGGCGAACTGGACTGGGTCACCTCAATCGACTCCACCATCGTGCGGGTACACCAGCACGGCTCCACCCTGCCGCGCATCACAGGGGGCACACGCGAATTACAACAATCAGAGCTCCGAGCCGTCTGATCATGCCATCGGCCGTTCTCGGGGCGGGTTGACCTGCAAGAATCACCTGGTATGTGATGGGCGCGGTCGGGTGCTCAGCTTTGTGCTCACCGGCGGTCAGGTCGCCGATACGATCATGCTGCCCGTCGTCTACGACCAGGTCACAGTGCAGGGTAGCGTCGGTCGCCCGCGGACACGACCGCAGCGGGTGCTGGCGGACAAGGGCTACCCCAGCAAAGCCAACCGGTCGTATCT
>NZ_JBQSWV010000077.1:0-683 GCF_052377495.1 Corynebacterium sp. AOP36-E1-14 | reverse complement strand
AGAGAACATGGATACCATCATCGGCTCGCTCAACGATATCTTCGGTCAGCTCGAGGGCTTCTTCTACGACATCGTCGACAAGATCTCCGACCTCTTCAGTGGCTCGCTCGGCTCCTCCGCGCCGGAGACCCCGGAGACCCCGGAGACCCCGGAGACCCCGGAGCCGACCGTCTAATACGCTCGGCTCGACAGCCCCCGCTCTTCATATCCTCGGAGCGGGGGTTTTGTGGCTCTCCGACCTCTTCTCGCCTCAAGATAGGAACACGATGTCACCAATTAGTCACGCTCAGGCGGACCCCTCAGCCGGTTCAACCCCTCAAGAGAGGCCTAAGATGGGGGCCTTAGGGTTCCTGGTCATCTTCTTCATGCTCTTCTTCGCACTGAGCATCATCGCTCTGTTTGTCGGGGTAGGCGGGTTCATGTCCGCTACATCCAGCTATGCGATGGATAGTGAAGATCTGACCATCGGCCTTGGTCTGTCTGTCGGCGGCCTCACTGGCTCACTCCTGGCCGGTATCGGCTGGTCCATCTGCATCATTGCGGAACGCCTCGCTAAACGCGGTCTGCTATAGAACCACCCTCGCTATAGCTCACCACACAACACCCCCGCTCAGGCCGAAGCTCGAGACGGGGGTGCAGTGCGTCGATGGATGCCATTGGCTATCGGAGCCAATGGGGCTCTT
>NZ_JBQSWV010000076.1:0-751 GCF_052377495.1 Corynebacterium sp. AOP36-E1-14 | reverse complement strand
ATCAATCCGGCGCTCCTTACTGAACCCGGGCTCACGGAACCCGTCACCTTCGTCAGCTTCCCAGTAGAGGGTGGTTACGTCGTAGAGCACCAGTGACGTCGGCCCGATGCCCGCATGATCAGCGCACACGGCGGTGACCGCGTCGCGGAACTCGTCAGTGGCGTAGCGAGGCAGTCGGCGCTTAATCGTCGAGTAACTCGCCGAGGTTGCTCCGGCTTCGGCCAGCACACGGATGGAGTCGTACTTCGAGCCTGGCTGCAGGATCCGGGCGGTGACCAGGCCAGCGAACACGTCATCATTGTCGGCAGCAACGTCCAGGCCGATTGCCCTATAGGCGGTGTCGATCGCGTCGAGCAGGTAGCCGGAGCGTTGTGCGGTGACCTCCCACGGTTGCTCTTCGGTGCCTGTCCCACGGACTGCTGGGATATCGGTGACGTCGAGGTCCAGGCCGAGTTCGAGCTGGTTGCCCTGGAGTCGTCGGGCGGCTTCGGCCTTCAGCGCGGCAAGTTCGGCGTCGGTGTGGGCTGAGCCGAGGTGTTCCATCGAGGTCGCACCACCAGCGTAGGAGTAGATGATCTGCACCGCAGTAGCCCCGGAGGCGGTGGTCACGGTGCGGATCCTGGGCTGCATGTTCAGGAGTCTACCGGTCCAGGACTGACTGGTTAGTACGGTTTTTCGCCGAATTCCGCCGAAGCCCCGCAGGTCACGGACTTAGATGACGTGACAACACCGAAACGTGAGCCAAGTCAGG
>NZ_JBQSWV010000075.1:0-838 GCF_052377495.1 Corynebacterium sp. AOP36-E1-14 | reverse complement strand
GGGCGATCCCTCCTCGATGGTTACGGTGCTGGTGGATCTGACCCCGCTGGTCGATGGGCGAGGTCCAGCGCGGCTGATTGATATGCGCCCAGGTCGCAGGTGCCGAGCTTCTACGAACCTGGTTGCAGCACAACGCCGCGAAGCATTCCGCGAGTCGGTTCAGTTGGTGACGATGAACGGTTTCGCCGACTACGCCACCGCCGTGGACCACGCCCTGTCCGCAGCGACGAAGGTGATGGACCCATTTCACGTGGTGCACCTGGCCGCCGAGAAACTCACTGGGTGTCGGCAGCGCCTGCAACGAGAGACGACTGGTCGGCGCGGACGCAAGGTTGACCCGTTGTACAAGCACCGCCGTAGCCTGATGGCCAGGACGAACTATCTGACCGAGCGGCAGAAACAGCGGTTGGATCTGCTGTGGGCCACTGACGATGACTACGTTGCTTTGCAGGTCACCTGGGGTTTCTGCCAGGAAATGTCGTTGCCGCGTACGGTGTTCCGGGCAAGTCACGGGGCAAGAAGTTGATGGCCGGGTTGATCGACACGCTGCGCAGGGGGCTCCCGAAGGGGTTGGAAGAGTTGGCACAGTTCGGGCGCACGTTGTGGTGACGTCGGGCCGATATCCTGGCGTATTTCGATGTCGGAGTGTCGAACGGGCCCGTCGAAGCGGTCAATGGCAGGGTGGAGCACTTGCGCGGGATCGCATTGGGTTGCCGAAATCTGGACCATTACATCTTGAGGTCGCTGATCCATTCCGGGCAACTCCGCGACCGGATCAACGTACTGTGAATCGCGAAGAGCCTAACTGGCTCTTCGCGATACGGAGTGCATAGCTGAG
>NZ_JBQSWV010000074.1:0-845 GCF_052377495.1 Corynebacterium sp. AOP36-E1-14 | reverse complement strand
GGTGCTGTTGCAAAGTGGAGCGGGCGGTGCCCGGACGCCGATCGAGAAGGCGGTCCACAACCCTGTAGCCCTGATCTCTCAGGCGTCTGCGAAGGCCTTCGCCACGATCACCACATCCGCGTTCGCCCGTCCGAAGGCGAACATCCTGCCTTGGCCTTTGCGCAGCGCATGCATCGCCTCCATACCCTGCAGTGTCCTGTACGCCGACACCGGATTCTTGAACCCGCCACCCTTGGGGCCCAGAATCCGTTTCAACCTGCCATGATCACCCTCAATCACGTTGTTGAGGTACTTCACCTGCCGGTGTTGCACTGTCTTCGACAGTTTCTTCCTGTCGATCAGCGTCGCTATCGCCGCTGTGTAGGTGGGTGCTTTGTCGGTGCAGATCACTCGGGGACCACCATCAGGGCCGCGGTGACCAGAACCACGCAGCGCTTTTCCCAGAAACCTCGTTGCCGCTTGCGTGTTGCGGCGGGTGGACATGTAGAAGTCGAGAGTCCGGCCGTCCTTGGTCACCGCACGGTAGAGATAGCACCACTTCCCACCCACCCGGATGTAGGTCTCATCCACCCGCCAGGAATCCGCGAACCAGGACGAGGTCTGGCGGTACCAACGGGTACGTTTATCCAGTTCGGGACCGTACTTTTGCACCCAGCGGTAGATGGTGGTGTGATCCACCGGCACACCGCGTTCGGTCAGCATCTCCTCGAGATCCCGGTAGGACACCCCATACCGGCAGTACCATCGCACCGCCCACAGGATCACGTCTTTCGGGTAGTGGCGACCGGAGAAGATGCTCATGAGACCTGATCCTCACGTGCCATCCCCAACTTTGCAACAGCACC
>NZ_JBQSWV010000073.1:0-895 GCF_052377495.1 Corynebacterium sp. AOP36-E1-14 | reverse complement strand
GCGGCAGTCAACACCCACGTCACCCCGTGGCTGCGCGACACCACCCGCCTGGTCACCCTGCGCGAACTCGGCGACCGCGTGCGCGCAGCAATCCTCGATGCCGCACCGGTGCTGGCCGACAATACCGCCCAGGCCCAGGAAGACACCGTCACCCTCAAGCGCCGCGGCAACAAGTTGATCCTCACCGGCGGCGACGAGATCACCCTGGCAGCCATCGACGACGAACTCGACAAGAAAGCCCGCGTCATGCTCGCCGACGCCCGCCGCCTTCAGGAAAACCTCCCCGACGACGAACGCTCCGAGCTACCGACCCGCTCACAGCTCAAAGCACAGGTCATGCTCGAACAACTCGGCGACAACCCGAACTCAATGGAAATCCGGGTGCATCTCTACCGCGCGACGATCGACGGGGTGCACGGTACCGGGGCGGGCTACGTCGCCGGAGTTGGGTGGATCAACCCGGCCACCGCCGAACGCTTCGAAGGGGCCTGTGACCCGAAGAAGGTCAAGGAGATCCCCATCGACCCGCAGGACTACCCCGAATCACCGGGCTACCCGTTCCTGCTGGGCCACCGCACCTACATGGAAGGCCGCGACGCGACGTGCCGGTTCCCGTACTGTGACGTGCCGGCCACGCTCTGCGACAACGACCACATCATCAACTCGCCACACACCGACCCCACCAGCGACGGCGTCACCCACCCGAGCAACGGGCAGAAACTGTGCCGTCCACACCACCGGCTGAAGACCGAGGGGTCCTGGCGGTGCTCCTCCCCCGATGGCGGGTTCACGATCCACTGGCAGGGCCCGGGTGGGGTGCGCTACACCACGCACGCGACCGGCCCGTTGGCCCAGGTCTACGGCCCGGACCTCAAGGACACCGGCCCTGCCCCCA
>NZ_JBQSWV010000072.1:0-943 GCF_052377495.1 Corynebacterium sp. AOP36-E1-14 | reverse complement strand
CCACGTCCGTGTCCCGCGGTTCACCTGCACCAACGATGCCTGCAGCCGGAGAATCTTCCAAGCTTCACTGGCTTGTGCTGACGACGGGGCGAAACTGACCCACCGTGTGACTCGCTGGATCCTGCAACGCCTCGCCATCGACCGCATGAGTGTCTCGGCGACAGCGAAGGCCCTAGGTGTCGGGTGGCAGCTGGTCAACAAGATCGCGGTTCAGGCGTGCCGCAACCTTGTCTACGACTCCGGCGATCACCTCGCTGACGTGCGGATACTAGGTGTCGATGAGCACGTGTGGAAACACACCCGCCGTCCCGGCGAGCCCTCCTCGATGGTCACGGTGCTGGTGGATCTGACCCCGCTGGTCGACGGGCGCGGGCCAGCGCGGTTGATCGACATGCGACCCGGGCGCAGTGCCGAGGTGCTACGAACCTGGCTCAACGAGCGTGACCCTGGTTTCCGCGAGCAAGTAGAAGTCGTCACGATGGACGGCTTCGCCGGCTACGCCACCGCCGTGGACCACGCCTTACCAGCGGCGACGAAGGTGATGGACCCGTTCCATGTGGTGCACCTGGCCGCCGAGAAACTCACCGGATGCAGTCAGCGCCTGCAACGAGAGACGACCGGTCGGCGCGGACGCAAAGATGACCCGCTCTACAAGCACCGCCGTCACCTGATGACCAGGACGAACTATCTCACCGACCGGCAGAAACAACGGCTGGACCTGCTGTGGGCCACCGACGATGACTACGTCGCTTTGCAGGTCACCTGGGGTTTCTACCAGGATCTCATCGCCGCGTACGGCCATCCGGACAAGTCACAGGGCAAGAAGTTGATGGCCGGATTGATCGACACGCTGCGTAAAGGACTCCCGAAGGGCTTGGAGGAGTTGGCGCAGTTCGGGCGCACGTTGTGGCGGCGCCGGGCCGATATCCTGGCGTATTTCGAC
>NZ_JBQSWV010000071.1:0-1023 GCF_052377495.1 Corynebacterium sp. AOP36-E1-14 | reverse complement strand
CCTTTGGCATCGGCGTCTGACTACCCTGATCGACCCGTAGCGCGAAGGAACCCTAGACCTCGACCTGTACGAGGTCCCGTACGCAGTTGTGTGTCGTACCGATGTCAGATTGTGGTACTCACTGGTCACCCGCTTCTTCATAGGCCAGCAGCCGGAAGCGAGCTGGAAAAATTCGAGACTGGCTTCGGCCAGATCACCCACCGTGGTGACGGTGTCACCGAGACCCCCGACCCACACCTTCGCGAGGCGGTATCCAAGGCCGCAAGACACGCCGGGGCAGCGTCCCCACGCTGCCATTCTCGCACCGGAAAATGGTTGGATGAGCACCTACATCGTCTGTAAAGACTTCGAAGGGCGCGTCTACGTCGCTGTGCCCGACGCCGAAGATTCTCGCCCGCACCATATCGCCTACGCCCGGAACACACAGGAAGCACTGCAGATCATCCACTATCTCAACGGTGGCTCTGACCCTGCTGCTGCGGCGGTAGTCGCCGTATATGAGCAGACGGTACAGGAACTCCCGACTCCTGTAGCCGACGTACTGGCAAGTGCGGTCCACAAGGTGAAGAACTCGATACCTCGACGACGCCGTAGAGGTGAGCAGCCCGCCGAAAACGAGGCAGATGCCTAGGTTTTCCACGAGGTCCACTGCGTACTGGACCTGGCCTCGTCATGGGTATGTTCGGTAGCCGATGAGGGTAACCGTGGGAACCGTTGGCGTACGAAGGCAACTCCCGCATCCAGTGTCGTGGTCGACAACCGCTGACGCGCCTAGCCGGCACTGACAGACGTCATCGTGGAGACCCCGAAGTGGTTCGGCTGGCACAACAACTGGCGACTGCGTTCAAGGGTCGACAACATACCACCGGTCCAGGCCCATCGACACACTGGCCATCGCGGTCTGAGCAACAGACATACGCCCTCTACAAGAGCTGGTGCTTGGCACCACTTACTAACGCTTGAGCGAACCCCATCGTGGTAAGCACAGGTGGCCTTGCGCGCGCCGTTAGAGCCATTCCATTC
>NZ_JBQSWV010000070.1:0-1045 GCF_052377495.1 Corynebacterium sp. AOP36-E1-14 | reverse complement strand
GGATTGATCCGCAGATCACCGTCGGCATGCTCACTGACGTGAACGGGTTCCCACTGCGCATCCAGGCTTTTGAAGGGAACAGGGCGGAAACGAAGACGTTCCTTCCCTCGGTGGAAGCGTTCATGGACACCTACGACCTGCATGACGTCACCGTCGTCGCCGACGCCGGGATGATCAGTGAGGCCAACCGGCGGGACCTGGACGCCGCCGGCCTGTCATATGTCCTGGGTGGCAAGACCAGGGAGTTGCCGTACCCGATCTGGAAGTGGCGCAACGACCATCCCGGGGTCGAGTACACCCACGATCAGATCTGGGTCAGCCGGGATCCCGGCGACCCGGCCAAGGGGATCCGACCGTCACGGACGATCTACCACTACTCCGCCGACCGAGCCCGCCGGACCGTCAAGGGGATTGACGAGTCACTGCGCAAGGCCCGCAACATCGCAGAAGGAAAGACCCCGGTCAAGCGCAACCGGTACGTGAAAATGGGAAAGACGACCAAGGAAGTCAACCTCGAACTCGCTTCCCAGCACCGCGAGCTGGCAGGGATCAAAGCCTACGTGACCAGCAGGTTGGATGAGGATCCGATGGTGATCATCGGCTATTACCGGCGGTTGTTTCAGATTGAGCGGTCATTCCGGATGGCGAAGTCGGATCTGAAGGCCCGACCGATCTTCCACACGCTCAAGCAGTCGATTGATGCTCACCTGACGGTGGTGATGGCGGCGTTGGCGGTGGGTCGTTGGCTGGAGTCGGCATCGGGGTGGTCGTTGAAGAAACTGGTGCAGACGCTGCGTGGTTACCGGGAGATGCGGATCAATGTCGGCGGGCACGAGGCGGTCGCGGCGGTGCCGCTACCGCCGGAGTTAGTAGAAATCGTGAGCGATATTCGGCGCCGTGCCGTGGGAACACCGTACTAATCTGAGCCAAGTCAGGAAACACACCCGCCGTCCCGGCGATCCCTCCTCGATGGTCACGGTGCTGGTGGATCTGACCCCACTGGTCGATGGGCGCGGGCCAGCGCGGTTGATCGACATGCGGCCCG
>NZ_JBQSWV010000069.1:0-1300 GCF_052377495.1 Corynebacterium sp. AOP36-E1-14 | reverse complement strand
GGGTCTGCTGCATGATCTGAGACAGGTTGGTTACGCTGCCGTGATGGCAGGTGTTTTCATCATGGTCTCGTACTCCACCGGGGTCAACCGTCCCAGACCCACTTGCCGACGACGACGGTGATACGTGCGCTCAATCCAGGTGACGATCGTCACCCGCAACGACTCCCGGGTGTCCCAGACCCGCCGGTCCAGCACGTTTTTCTGCAGCAGGGCGAAAAACGACTCCATCGCCGCATTGTCACCACAGGAAGCCACTCTGCCCATCGAGCCGACCATCCGGTAGCGCTTCAGGGCGGTGAGGTAGTCCCCGCTGCGGAACTGGGATCCGCGGTCGCTATGCACCACACATCCGGTAACCTCACCGGCACCAGCGCGGATCGCCACGGCGTTGTCCAAGGCCCGTACCGCCAGATCAGCGTGCATATGTGAGTCGATGGCGTACCCGACGATCCGGCCGGAGAAGACGTCTTTGATCGCACAGCAGTACAGTTTCCCCTCCTTTGTGGGGTGCTCGGTGATGTCGGTGAGCCACAACCGGTTCGCCGCCGTGGCGCTGAACCGGTGGCGCACACGTCCGTCGGCGTCGGTGACGGTGCACAGATCGTCGTGCACCGCCGGGCCCGGCCGACGGGCACCACGGCGTCGTTTCTTGCCGAACACGCTGAACCACCGGTTGGCCGAGGTGATCCGCCACGCCGTGCGATCGGCCATCGCCTCACCGACCTCCCGGGCCTGATCAGCCAGCAGTCGGTACCCAAACTCCGGGTCCCGGGCGTGTGCGGTGAACAGGGCATTAGCCCGGTAGGCCTCGGTGATCTCAGCGTCGGTGACCGGCCGGAGCCGCCACCGGTAGTACGACGCCCGGGACAGTCCCAGCACAGCGCAGGTCACTGCCACGGCAATCCCCTCCGCGGCGAGATCGGCCACGAAGGGGAACATCATTTTGGGTTGACGTCCTTGGCGAAGTACGCCGCAGCCCGTCGTAGGATCTCGCGTTCCTGCTCGACCCTGCGCAGCTGGGCTTTGAGCTGACGGTTCTCAGCAGCCAGATCAGCCTGATCTCCTGCCGTGGAGGCGGCAGAACCAGCCTCGAGTCGCAGCCAGCGCCGCAGACACGACGAGGTGATACCGAAGTCCGCGGCGACGTGGGTCAAGGGTGTGCCGGCTTTCTGAGCTGCTCGGGCCACGGCGATGACGTCGTCACGAAACTCTGGGGGATAGCGTTTGGGCATGAAAGACATCCTCTCGGTGAACGCGGTGAGCGTTCAACACTCAGTGTCTCACTTCATGCATCAGACCC
>NZ_JBQSWV010000068.1:0-1316 GCF_052377495.1 Corynebacterium sp. AOP36-E1-14 | reverse complement strand
TGGCCTTCCCCGCAAATCGTGGACAGGTAACTAAGCTGCCTCGGGTGCCTCAGCAGCAGGTTTGTTGAACAGATTCATCTCGAACTCCACCGGCGGTACATACCCCAGCGACGAGTGCAGCCGTCGACGGTTGTAGACCACCTCAATCCACCGGGCGACAGCCTGGCGTGCCTCGGCCCGGGTCGACCAGGTGTGCCGGTCGTAGAATTCGGTTTTCAACGTGGCCCACACACTTTCGGCCATCGCATTGTCCCAGCACACCCCGGTTCTACCCACCGACTGCAGCACCTGCAGATCCTGGCACACCCGGTGCATCTGCTCACTGGTGAACTGGCACCCACGATCAGCGTGGAACACCACGTCATCGGGCAGTTCCCCGCGTAGCGTGTGTGCCATGCGCAGGGCACGTTCCACCAGGTCAGTGTGCATGTGGGTGTCCATCGCCCAGCCGATGATCCGTCGGGAGTGCCCGTCGGTGACCGCTGCGAGGTACACCCAGCCTTCACCGGTGCGAAGGTAGGTGATGTCGGAAATCCAGCACCGGTCGAGCCCGCCCTGGTCCCAGCCGCGCCTGACCCGGTCAGGGATCGTATGGGCCTCGACACCAGGCAGGGTGGTCACCGGGGTGAACTTCTTGGGGCTGATGCCCTCCAAGCCCTGACGTGCCATGGATCTCGCCACGGTCTTCACATCAACCTGTGTGCCCTCCCGGGCCAGCTGGGCATGCACCCTGGGAGCGCCGTAGACCTCGTCGGACTCGATGAACACCGTCCGGACCTTCGCGTCGAGGTCGTCGCGCTCACGGCGCTGTGGGCCGGGCTGTCCGGCCTGTCGTGCTACCCAGGCGTAGAAACCGGACCGGGACACTCCCAGCAGACGTGCCATACGCTTGACCTCGTAATTCGCCTTCTCCTGCACCATCAGTTCATACCGTTCTGCGGTGGTTGCTTGGCAGCGAAGAAGGCTGCCGCTTTTCCCAAAAACTCGTTGTCCTTCTTCACGTCAGCGAGTTCGCGGCGCAGTCGTTTGAGTTCGGCGCGTTCATCCAGATCCAGCTCGCCGGTGGGCTCACCGGCCTGGTCGGCGTGTTCGGCGGCGACCCATTTACCTAGCGTCTGGGCGCCGACGCCGAGTTCACGGGCGACTTCGGCGATAGTACGTCCGGTGTCGATGACCAGTCGGGCGGCTTCGTGTTTGTACTCGGGGCTGAAGGTTCGTCGTGGTCGCTTGCCGGCGGTGTGGTCGGTCATAGTGACATCCTCTCGTGCGGGACGGGGCCCGCTAAATCGGGTGTCCACTCAACGAGGGTAGGGCCA
>NZ_JBQSWV010000067.1:0-1494 GCF_052377495.1 Corynebacterium sp. AOP36-E1-14 | reverse complement strand
GGCTCTTCCGGATAGGGAGTGCGTAGCGGGTGTGAAGCCCCCGAGGTAGGCCACCACTACATGTAGGGGGCTGGGTCCGGGAACGTAGAAGGACCCTGCAGTGACAGGATGAAGGTGTCTTAAGCATCCATCCAGCCGCTCCAGGATCCATGTCTCACCCTACCGTCACCGCCACCCCTGCCCCGAACCTCGTCGCCGACACGATCTGCCGCACCGTCGAGTTGGGCCTGTCGATCGACAACGCCGCCGACGCCGGCAACATCACCCACCTCTACTGTCATCCGGTGACCGTCGACCTCAGCTGCCCACACTGCGGGCACGACTGCCGAGTTCGCGACCATATCGAACGCAGGCTCACGGACCTGCCCATCGCCGGGCACCCCAGCCTGCTGCACGTCCGCGTACCCCGGTTGGTCTGCGTCAATGACGACTGCGAGGTCACCATCTTCCGGGCCTCGATCCCACAAGCCGCCGACGATCGTCAGACGGTAACCCACCGGGTGACCCGCTGGATTCTGCAACGCATGGCGGCTGACGGCATGAGCGTGAAAGCCTGCGCCCGCGGGCTGGGCATCGGCTGGGACAAGACCAACCAGCTGGCCCTGACAGCCTGCCGGCACTTGTCCTACGGAGATCCCACCCGACTGGACCGGGTCCGGATCCTCGGCGTGGACGAGCACAAATGGAAGCACGTCCGCGGCGACGGGTCCCCCGGCTTCGTCACCGTCATCGTGGACCTGACCCCACTGGTCGACGGGGTAGGCTCGGCCCGGCTCCTGGACATGGTGCCCGGCCGCAGTGCCGACGCCTTCGGCGACTGGCTCGATGCCCGCGGCAGCACGTTCCGCCACCGGATCCGGGTCGTGACCATGGACGGGTTCACCGGCTACGCGAAAGCCGCGACCCAGCACCTGGCCCAGGCCAGGCAGGTCATGGACCCTTTCCATGTCGTCCACCTGGCCATCGACAAGCTCACCGCATGCAGGCAACGGGTCCAGAACGAGACGATGGGACACCGCGGACGGTCCGGGGACCCGTTGTACGGCATCAGACGGATCCTGTTGACCAGGAAGTCGCTGGTCACCCCGAAAAACGCGGTCAAGCTCGATGACGTGCTCACCAATGATGCGCACCTTCCGGTGCAGGTGACGTGGCACTTCTACCAGGAGATCATCGCCGCGTATCAACAGGACCGTCCCCGGGACGGGAAGCTGCGGATGTTCAAGGTGATCAAGGCGCTACACGTGAAGATCCCCAACGACCTGCGGGAACTGCGGGTGCTGGGCCAGACGCTGTGGCGGCGACGAGCCGACATCCTCGCCTACTTCGACACCGGTGCGTCCAACGGGCCGGTGGAGAACATCAACGGCAAGCTGGAGCACCTGCGCGGTATCGCGTTGGGGTTCAGGAACAAGGCCAACTACATCTTGCGGTCACTGATCCACTCGGGAGGGCTCCGCGGGGCAATCAACGCACTCTGAAACCGGAAGAGCC
>NZ_JBQSWV010000066.1:0-1632 GCF_052377495.1 Corynebacterium sp. AOP36-E1-14 | reverse complement strand
GACCGGGTGGTTCGCCCGTTCCCCGTTCGATGTTGGCCTCGGTTCGTTGTGTAGCGTCACACCGGTCGGTGGTTTCGGGCGTCGGTGAGTGTGAGTCGCGTGGGTGGGCAGGTTCTGCCGGCGGACGGAAGGCCTCGAAGGGGAGTCGGGGGCTTTGTTGATCCCCGGTGTGTGGGGTCGGGGAGGGGCGGAGTTCGAGCGTGGGATGGGTGAATCGATGGGTAGAGACATCCCACGCTTGATCTTCGCCCCTTCTGCCGGCGGCTGTTGGGCAGGGCACGGCTCGGGTGGGGTACCAAGTTGGACCTGGGAGCGCTGAGTTACCGAACTCAGCGCTCCCAGGTCCAACTTGATACCCGCGTGCGTCGCATCCTGGTCCGCCGGCCCCCGAGAGTTTTGCCGGCCGCCGTGTTCGGGCGCAAGGTGCCTCCGCAACTGGACAGTCGCAGGATGCGAGCTCCGGGGGAGTGATCTAAGCGGCCCCACCTTGGTGGTGTCCGTATGTTGTTAGGTGTCCGTCGTTCGCCCTGGCCTGGGCCTGGACCAGTACGGCGGGGTGTCGAGGGATGCTTCGTCCTGGAGGGCGTTGGACTCGGGGGAAGCTGCGGAGGTCTTGCAATCGTGTGCGCTGTGGCAGGGGACGGGAGGGCCGTCGCAAGGCGCCAAGCGGGACCTCGTGCATTGGTGGCCACGGAATTCAGCCGAGCATCACCGTGCCTGACCTCGAGTGCGCCCTTCTCGATCGCGAGGGCGTTGCTCACGTCGTCGTCGCGGGCGCCGAGGGTCTCGTCTGACGAGGACACTAGTGCTCCGTCTTACCTGGGGGCGCGGCTACAGTGACGCTGTTCCTGAGTTCGCACTCGTCGTCAGTGAAGGGGACCGAGCGAGAAGATCCCGCGAGTGACCGGCTGACTGCTCCAAGCCAGGTCGTGCTGTGGAGAGCCGAGACGTTCGGCCGTGTGGGCAGTGACGAGCTGGCCGACTGTCTCTGGGAGCCCTAGGCCCGGGGCGCTCTGCTGCTCTGGGGGCCGGATCGGTGGGAACGCTGTCAGCATCGGGACGCGAGGAGAACCGACGGTCATCGTGTCAGCAGCCTCGGCATCGGGAGTGCTCGATGAGGAGGACGCGCCACGGCTCGAGCGCTGCAGCGATCACGAAGTCCGTCTCCAGTGTGAAGTTGGCTTGAGGGGCGGTGTGTTGACCGGCCTCGTCCCCTGGTCCGAGCACGTCCACTTCGGATCCAAGCCAGTCAGACGCTCCGAAGCGTTGGTTGCTCAGCGCTAGCGCAGGCTCCCGGGGCCCCGACAGAGCACGACCAATCGGGTGAGCTACTCGTCGACGGTGATGTCGGCGACCTTTGGGGGCCCGGTCTGCGAGTGTCTCTGCGTTGAGGACCTCTTCTGTTGTTCCGCCGGCACTTCTGTCGGGGACTCTTGTCCGTCTGGGAGGAGGCAGCGATCGAAGTTCCCACGCGGCCGGTGGCGGGGTCTGGGACACGAAGTGTGAACGTCCCGGAGGAGCAGCCGTTCCCCAGTGTTCACGCGAGGACCGTGAATCGCTCGGGGATGGGACGGGCTGTGCTGCGGTTTGCTCGGCAGTGTGACGGCCGGCCGCGGTGCCGGGACGCGGGCG
>NZ_JBQSWV010000065.1:0-1733 GCF_052377495.1 Corynebacterium sp. AOP36-E1-14 | reverse complement strand
GATTCTTCCCATAGGCGGTTGCAACACGTATCACGTAGTCCGCTGACAGCCTGCCGCGATTGCGTCCCATGAACTTACCCAGGGCACCGTTCGACGCGCCTATCAGCCGTTCTGCTTGCCCTGTTGTCGCACCGGGGGTCAGTGACGCTATCCAGGCGGCGGGGTTGTCTCGTTGCGCTGCGGACTACCTGGCGGGGTATACTTACCCTATCGACTACACCCCCACGGGTGCCTGAGAGGGACGAGGAAGAGAATGCAAAGCGGTTGGGAGAAGGGCCTGATAATGGCCGTGGCGTCGAGTATTTTTGTTCTCCCCTTGGTTTGGGATGGACAAGCCTTCAGTCTAGGGCAGGCGTGGGCATGGACCATAATCTGGTTAATTTTCTGCGCTGTTATGGGGTGGGCTGCGGAGAAACCCAACGGTACTCCGGGGGAAATCGCTGATCCGCCTGAACGTCGTCACGATGCGTCTCCAACACAAGGCCTGACAATCTCCATGTACCCCGAGCGTGAGATGCCTCGAGGGGCTGCATCTCAACGGGCCGCACGCCTGGGCGCCTTCGTCGAGAATGTAGACACCGGAACGGTGCTGAATCGCGACGGCTGGAGTTGCGGGATCTGTGGAATGGAAATCGACCCGAAGCTGCGGCATCCGAACCGAAGAGCAGGGACGATTGACCACATAATACCGTTGAGCCAGGGCGGTCAACATCACTACGGAAATGTTCAAGCAGCGCACTATAGTTGCAATTCCGCCAAGGGTAACAGAACCCGACCGGAGGACCTCGCAAAGTACAAGCGGATGAATGGCGACGCTGTCTA
Source organism: Corynebacterium sp. AOP36-E1-14 (assembly GCF_052377495.1). Classification (NCBI taxonomy): domain Bacteria; kingdom Bacillati; phylum Actinomycetota; class Actinomycetes; order Mycobacteriales; family Corynebacteriaceae; genus Corynebacterium; species Corynebacterium sp. AOP36-E1-14. The sequence goes on along the minus strand of NZ_JBQSWV010000065.1, from coordinate 911 downwards.
GCACGGCGCACCCGAGCGTGAGAATGGTTGTACGGAGTTGAACGAAAAGCACAGCTCGGAACGACTCTGCACACGCGTGGTACTGTTGAAAATATTCTCTGATCTGGGATGATACAAAACGGCGGTATAATAGACGTAGGCGCACCAAAGGCACCTCCGTACTTTTCCGCAGGTCGAAAATGGTTGTCACGCCGTGTGGTACTACTGGAGTAGACGCTTTTTCGGTTGGGGTAGTGCGTCTTGTCGATGAACATTCGCGGTCATACTAGTGTTTTCGGTGCCGGTTGTGTGGATATGCGCAGGTAAGGTGCTGTGTATTTTTATAACCATTGGTGAACGTTACACATTTGACCTGCGGTTATTCATTCAGGGTGCCGGATTCTAGGAATGGCGGTTAATTGGGGAAACTGCATGTAGAACCGTGTTTCCATGACCCTTCCGCAATGGGTGGTAGTATGGTAGTACAGGGTTGAAAAAGAACAAAAATCAGCGAGCGCTGACAAAAAGGGGGTGAACATGAGGATTCAGGGGAAGCAGTACCTCACGATGAGTGAGACCGCGAAAACCTTCGGGGTGACACCGACGACGGTGCGCCGGTGGGTACGGACGGGGGAGTTTGTGCCGCCGCTGAAGCAGGGGCAGGCGAGCTACTGGCCCGCGAGTGCGATTATTCGGCACTTGGACAATAGAGCGAATTAAGACGATGAAACACACGCGCCCTTACCGATAGTCCAATAGGGGATGTTCGGCGGTGAGAGGTGCCAATCAGCGCGATTATGATACGGCAGGGAGCCGACATGACAGACCTAATCAAGCCCTACCGCACAAAAGGCGGGAAGTGGCTACACGAGGTGGGTCACATCGGGCAGCGAACAGTGCTGCTCGACAACACCCAACTTGCGCAGTTAATC
>NZ_JBQSWV010000064.1:0-1861 GCF_052377495.1 Corynebacterium sp. AOP36-E1-14 | reverse complement strand
TTGTCTTTGTGCAGCTCAGCGACCTGCCGGCGCAGGGCTTTGAGCTCGGCGCGTTCATCAAGGTTCAACTGCCCGGCTGGTTCACCATCCTGTTCGGCGCGTTCGGTGGCGACCCATTTGCCGAGGGTTCGTGCCCCGACGCCGAGTTCGCGGGCGACTTCGGTAATGCTACGGCCAGTGTCAATGACCAGGCGGGCGGCTTCGTGTTTGTACTCGGGGCTGAAGGTTCGCCGGGGTCGCTTCCCGCCGCCGGGGGTGGGGGTCTTGTTGGTCATGGTGACATCCTCCTTGTGCGGGACAATGTCCCGCTAAATCGGGTGTCCACTCAACGAGGGTAGGGCCACTTGCCATACGTCTCGCGTCCGGTGACGAGCTGCTGTACATGCAAGTCGGAAAGGTTGTTCGTGAGCCGAATGTATCACTAGTCCCTTGGTCACGCACAGAACGATTCATGCCCCAGGTGCTCTCTAGGATCGTAGGCATGGTGAACACAAACAAATCCGAAACAGCCGGCGAGTACCACGTGGCCGCCGAGCGAGCACGCCGTGATCGGACATCGGCCCCCGATGTGAATCTTCACCTACGACATATTCAAGCTATTTCTATACTGGCAAAGTTGTACCGAAGACCAGCCACTGCCTAATCCAGTCCACAAAAACCGCCCATTGGCCACTGACGGGGAGAATTCCCACGATAATAAGCATCGCACCACCAGCGATCTGAATAGAACGCGAGTGGCGCATCAGCCATCCGACACCTTTAAGTGCTTTAGCTGACCCGAGGGCGACCAGGATAAAAGGCACCCCCAACCCAAAACAGTAAGCCACGATGAGCACTACTCCACGCGCGGCAGTCATTCCTTCAGTACGCACCGATATAGAGATTATGCCTGTTAATGTCGGACCAAGACAGGGGGTCCATCCCAAGGCGAAAACAGCCCCTAGCAGTGGAGCTCCCGCAACGGTGGACCAGCGCCGGGGTGCCATCCTGGTGTCGTTCTGCAACGGTCGAATAAAGCCCATGAAAACCAGGCCCATCATAATTGTCACCACGCCGCCGATGCGCATCAGGGCCCCCTGATTTACCTGAACAGTCTGCATTACACCAAAGACCGTTACAGTCGCGAGGCTAAATACCACGGTAAAACCAGCCACGAAGAGTAGCGCGGCCCCACCGACGCCGCCACGGTACTGTTTGACTAGTGCACCGTCAGCTGTGTGTTCGGTTGTGGCTCCCACAACCCCAGCAAGATAGGAGATGTATCCCGGCACCAGTGGAATGACACACGGTGAAGCAAACGACACAAGACCCGCCACGGCAGCCACAAGAAGACCAAGAAGTAACGGACCACTAACAACTACCTCGGAAAAGCAGAACCTAGTTCAGAGATACCTGATCCCCTCTTTTCAACTGTTAATTGAGTAGTAGAAATATAGCGTTCCACAGATCGTCATCCATCGATTGAAGACGTAACATCTTCGCAATACAATCTTTCAACCCGGTCAGATCATGCTCGACAAATCTAAAGCAGATGATAATCCGAGCGGCATGTCAGAATTGAATCCCGAGTTGCACAGAGACGGACACACAAATCCATGATCCGCGACAATAATGTGGGCCATCTCACTCACCGCGTCACAAACGTTGAACTCTGACAGGATTCCCCTTCAGTCAGGCTCCTGTCAAGCCGCCCAAGCAGCAGAGCCCGCTGCCAGCCCCGCGGCTCTCATGACCTTCATGTAAGGGTGCAACCAACCCACCCTGCCCGGAAGACGTTGCTTATCATCGCTGCGACCCAATCCACCTCATGTCGACCAGGCGCCGATGCAGTGGCGTTGCTCCACCAACTTGGGGACCGGAC
>NZ_JBQSWV010000063.1:0-1915 GCF_052377495.1 Corynebacterium sp. AOP36-E1-14 | reverse complement strand
GGTTAAGGCACATATCTGGCAGGCATCCTCACGACATTCGAAGGATGCAGGAATGACTATTCCACGTAAACGTATCTACACCAGCGATTACCTCACCTACCGGTTGAACCATGAAATTATGAGCGATCGGGAACGGCAGACGGTAATGAAGCACCGACTAGCGGTAATCCGCGCAGAGAAGCACTGGGACGAAAGAGAACGGGCCGAGCGACTAGCCCGACTACAGCGGATCAACGGCTCACAGAACGGGGTGAAGTAATGACCGAGGCAATCACACGCGAACAGGCGCGCGCCATTGTCGCCAAGCGCAAGCCGCCACGACTTACCGCCGACGAGAAGGCCGTCCGTGACGCGGCTATCCGTGCCGACCGGGCAGCCGGAATGAAGGTCGCCGACGTCGCTAGCCGTCACGGGGTCACAAAGGGAACCGTCTCGAAGATCGCCAACGCCATCGAGGACCAGGACGACGGGTGTATGTCCCCCGCTGTCTACAGCACCCCGACCCAGAGCGCCGTAGCCGCCCCGAGCGTCCCAGAACCCACACCGGTGCCACCTACAGCCGATCACGCCGCAAAGGCACCAGCGGACGCCCACAACACGGCCACCAGGACGCCCATAGCGGCGTCGAACGACCACGGCATGCACAGCGGCACCCCAGAACCCGTTAGGGGGTCGCACGACACCACCATTTCTGCCGCGCGACGGGCAACCACACCGGACGACCTACCGCCCGGCCCGGAATGCACCGTCTTCACCCACAGTGCCGCGACCCGCGCAGTCTGGCACGCGGCACGCGCTCGCTTGGGGTCGCCATGGGCCGTGCTGGGGTGTGTCATGGCTGCCACGGTCGCCGCGACCGGCCCGCACCTGCAACTACCCGCACTAGTCGGCGGCCCCGGATCACTCAACCTCCTTGTCTCCCTTGTCGGGGAACCCGGTTCAGGGAAAGGCACCGCCGAAGGTATTGCCCACCACATGTTCACCATCACAGACGAAAACGACGGACAGATCGAAGTGCCCGAACTGCCTCTGGGCACCGGCGAAGGGATCGCCGAACTGTTCACCCGGCGAGAGACACCGGGGCACGCACCAGCCGCCCCGACCCCCGACCGCGTGGTGTTCCGGGTGCCCGAGGTTGATGCGCTGGCCGCCGCATCGTCCAAGCGTGAGTCCACGATCATGCCGGTGTTACGGCAGGTGTTCATGGGAGAGCCGCTGGGACACACCGGAGCATCACAAGCCACCACTAGGAACGTCCCCGCGCACTCCTACCGGGTATCTGTTGTCATGGGTGTGCAACCGCGCCGCTCCGGTGCCCTGCTAGCCGACGCAGACGGCGGAACCCCGCAGAGAGTGCTGTGGCTTCCGGTCGCTTACCCCAGTGCCCCGGACATCACCCCACCCGCGCCGCCGATTTTCACCATCCGACTGCCCCGAGGTACCCGCAACGGCAGTGCTCCGGTGACCATTGCCCTCCCAGAGCAGGTCGAGCACCAGATCCGCGAAAACCGACTGCGACGCCTACGCGGCGAAGCGGTCGAAGGGCTTGACGGGCACCTATTACTCGCCCAGGAAAAAGTCTCCGCCGCATTAGCCCTCATGGACGGGCGAACGACCGTGGCAGACGCAGATTGGATAGCAGCGGGCGCCGTTATCGACCTGTCCACCACAACCCGCACCGCATGCGAGGACGCGCGCAGAGGTGCCGACCAAGACGAAGACCGCAAAGCCGGAGAACGTGCTGAGACCCGACGTGACGCCAGCGAACGCAAGCGTATGGACACCGTGCGAGCCCGCACTCTTGAGCGTCTACGCGCCGCAGATGGACCCGTCCCGTTCCGCAGACTGTCCAGACCACTGAACAGCAACCAACGCCGCCTACTCCCCGACGTACTCGATGAACTCATGGAGCATG
>NZ_JBQSWV010000062.1:0-2113 GCF_052377495.1 Corynebacterium sp. AOP36-E1-14 | reverse complement strand
ACGGTGCATACGCCTGAGGGTGTCATCCTGGCCGCCACAAACCCTTTAGCAACACGACCTAGAAAGCAGGCATTATTCGGCGGCCGACCGTCGGATTTGGGACCTCTCCGGTCCATGCTCGGCGGTTGAGGCGTGTGCCGGTAGGTGCGCGTTAGCTATAATTCCCCGTGAGGTCATGAACACGCGATGAAGGAAGCGCACCTCCGATAGGTGTGTGGGCTCGGTGATTGTGAGTGATGCAGGAACTGCTTGCACGCCGCCTCACTCAGATACGGCCATGCCGTAGGTCCACTCGGTCATCAGCGTGTTGTTGGGCCGTTCGTCCTTGCTGTTGTTCTGCGTCGGATATGCCCAGGTGAACCGGTGGGTGACCTTCGCGCCCAGGGCATTTTTGAACACCTGTGAGCGGTAGCAAGACCCGTTGTCGGTCATCACCGCTTCCACGGTAACCTCCAGTGACTCGAAGAAGGTTGTAGCCTGGGTCCAGAACCCCGTAGCGGTGTCTTTACACTCGTCATTCAGGATCTCCGAGTAGACGCTCTCGAGTAGTCGTCGATGCCCGTGATGCAAGCACTGGTAGCCTGGAGATCGGAACACTCCGGCGCGTGCCGCCGCCCCACTGGCAATGCTTGATGCCCGTTGCTGGGTGGAGCCTCTGCTGAGCATTCGCCATCCGGCCCCGCGGGGAGAACCCGCCCGAGTTTCTTGAGGCCGACATGCACCAACTCACCGGGCAGGTTCTCTCGTAGCGTATCGGCGGGATCTTGCGTGCCGGCAGGCCAGTGGTTTGATCCCCTCTGTCGACGCGGTCCAGTGCGGGTGTGGTGTAGCGGGTCCGCACCCGGCCGACGGTGGCGCGGGCGGCACCGAGGTGGGAGCCGAGTGGCCGGTGAGACGTTGAACCGTTCAGCCGCTGGGCATCGGGACCAGCGGTGGCCGATGACTAGCTATACGAGTTACCCGACGGGGTCAATGATGCGTTACGGCCGCGTCAGGAGAGGCCTCCTGGTCCCTTGTAGTGAGTGGTGATTCACTCACCACGGTTGCCGGCGTTTTTCTGAGTGTCATGCGTTGCGGTGGTCATGACCTCCCAGGGCAATGCAGTTAGTAGAATCACAGCACGACCTGTAGTCCGCGACGAATCCGACAAGTGCGTGCAACTTCGGCGTATTGGAAAGGTTATCCTAAGTATCTTAGCGGGGTTGGCCTTTTCGGATGTCGGCGATTTGGCCTCGCGACAATCCTGTCGTGGTGGTTACCTCATCCCATGACACGCCCGTGGCCAGCGCGGCACACACAGCTGCATCGCGATGCGCGCGGGCGTCCTCGAGATGCTCTACGGCGTCACGACACCGAACCTGCGCGTCGTAGAGGTCATCTAGTGACCGTGCAGCCACTTCAGGCTGTGCCTTCTCGACCAGCCGGACCAGTCGCTCGGTATCATCCGCACCGATCTGCTCTGGATCAATGACCCGCCCCTCTGACTGCTCAATCGTGCCAATTTGCTCGAGCACAAGCTCCTTGCCTAGAGCAGTGTCCAACCCTAATCGACGATGAACGGCGATGGATATGTCCTCGACAGAGAACGCACCCGTCATGATTACCCTCTCACGTGCACACTCGACGTTACCTACCTGATGTGGTCCAGAACACCATACCCGCAGTACCTGGAACAAGGACGAATCCTGGTTCCCCTGCGCACCGCGCAGAGTCCGAAACCCAGCCGCAATGATGTGACACCACGGCACGTCATCACCGAGTGCAGCATCCGTCGGGGATGCAGCGTCGCCTGCCTAGCTGTACTGGACGGGAATGTCTCTCCAGCCACCCTCTAGGCAAGGGGGGACCGGGAGGACTACGCTCATGCCGGTGGAACTCAGTCGTCCTCACCGACACCCCCGCCACCTGCACATGCCGCAGGTCACACTCTCACCGGCCCAGGCAGTCGCCCTAGGATTCCTGGCACTCATCGTGATCGGGACACTGGTGTTGAGCATGCCAGCAGCCTCGGCCTCTGGTGTTGGCACTGATCTGTTGTCATCCTTGTTCACGGTCACCTCCGCGGTGACGATGACCGGGTTAGTCGTACTCGACACCGGCTCTCACTGGAGCG
>NZ_JBQSWV010000061.1:0-2928 GCF_052377495.1 Corynebacterium sp. AOP36-E1-14 | reverse complement strand
GAAGCATCAACAGGACAATCCACTTTTCCGATGGGAGAGTGAAACGGCACAGGGGCAGAGTGCTGCGCCCTGGAACGTCAAATACCGGGCGAGACCGGTATCTGCGAGTAGGTCTGTGCCGAGATTCTGTCATGAGCATGCATAAGGTTCACATCCTCGTAGCAACGGCATTCCATGGTGCCAGGCCAGATGGCGGCATGTGCAGACATCTGAACGATGATGTGAACGACAACCGCGCCACAAACCTCGCATGGGGAACCTCAAGCGAGAATCAGCAGGACAGCGTCCGAAATGGTCATCACGTGAACACGAAGAAGGTCGTCTGCCTTCGATCGCACGAACTGGTCGAGCCGAACCTCACCGGGGAGCGAGAAGGGCACCGGGACTGTTGGTCGTGCAGGCAGGCCAGAAAGTCGTTGAATCGAAGGTTCGGCGGATACACAGAAGCGCAAGTTAAAGCGCTCTCGGATGAGAAGTACGAGAAGGTCATGCAAGGACGCTAGGAACGGAGGTGGGGGCCGATGGGACTGCATGTAGTTATCGGCCCGCCGTAGGGACCAGCCGCCGGCAAGTCCACATACATCCGCGAGCACATGAGCCCCGGCGACATCGTCCTTGACTACGACCTGATAGCCAACGCACTGTCCGGTCAAGCGCCCGCCAACCACGAGCACACCAGCATCGTGAAGCGAGTGACGAAGGCAGCCCGAGACGCAGCCATACACCAAGCACTCAAGCACGCACATGACATCGACGTATGGCTCATCGACTCCACCCCATCGCAGACTACTCTCGAGCGATACCGAGCGGACGGTGCAGAGGTGATCATCGTCGACCCCGGCAAGGAGACAGTGATGCACAGGGTGAAGACCCAACGCCCACCACAGCTCCTACCCGTCGCTGCGAAGTGGTACGACGGGCAGACCAAACCCAAGAACACCACCGAACGCGGCTACGGACACCGACACCAAACCATCCGCCGCCGACTGCTCCACAACCTCACCGACGGCACACCCTGCGACTGGTGCGGACAACCTATGTACAAGAGCCCGGCACAGAACTTCGACCACGCACCCCTCGAAGCCGACCACACCAACGACCTCAAACACCACGGCCCCGGAGACGCCGACAGACTCCTTCACCGCCGATGCAACAGACAACGCAAAGACGGCCAAGAACACCGACGCCCCGGAGCACAGCCCACCGATGAGACGCCCGACCCCCAGGGGGAGAGAGCCCCAACCGGAACCGCCTTCACATGGGGATGAGACGACCCGCACGAATGAATGAACCCTGAAAATCTTGGCAGGGTGCCCTTCATGACTCACCCCGGCACCCCACATCAGTCAGGATTTTATTCAGGGTCATGAATTTTACGCATTCACACGGGAGGTGATTGGGACTGTGAGCTGGGAGGATGGCGATGAATATGACCCTGGCGGTCGTGCTCTGTATGAGGACCTGCATCGGGATGCGGATGATGTGGCGACGACGGACCTGATTGTCGAGGCGTGCAGGGCGAAGGACCGCCTGGATCGGTTGCACAAGGTCGTGAGTGGTGATGTGGACTCGTGGACGCGCATTTTCAATGAGGACGGCGGGGAGTACGTCCTGAAGTTGGATACCGCGGTGTCTGAGGTTCGGCAGTTGGCGACGACGTTCCGGCATTTGTTGACGGAGATTCAGAGGAGGCAGGGCGATGTCTCAGGTGGTGGAGAGGACGGTTTCGCCGGTCTTTGATGATGAGGCGTTCCGGGAGATCATTGAGCGTGAGTTCCCGACGTTGGAGGGCAGGCAGTCCCCGGAGGTGATGTTCTCCGCGGGTCAGGGAGAACGGACGCATGGGGACAAGGCGATCGAGCTGGCCCGCCGGTTCGGTTTGAAGCTGATGCCGTGGCAACGCGAGCAGGTGCACCTGGCCCTGTCGACGGATGAGGAGGGACGGTGGCTGCATCAGGATGTGGTGTTGATCTGCCCGCGGCAGAACGGCAAGAGCCTCATCCTGGAGGTGATCATCCTGTACCGGTTCTTCATCCTGCATAACAAGATCATCTTCACGGCACATCAGTGGAAGACGGCGAAGTCGATTCGGAACCGATTGTGGAAGCGGATCAAGAATCGGGCGTGGGCGGCGCGGAAGTTGGAGGCGAAGAACGGCGGGCGGAACACCGCGTCCGCTGGTGAGGCTGAGATGGAGGAGTCTGGCGGCGGGAAAATCCAGTTCACGACCCGCTCGGCGGACGCTGGCCGTGGTTTCGATGAGATTGATCTGCTTCTCCTCGACGAGGCGTACAACCTCGAGGCCGGGGAGCTCGACGCGATCACTCCGATCCAGTTGGCGGCGCAGGATCCGCAGACGTACTACACCTCCTCGGCGGTGAACGCGGAGAAGCAGGTGAAGGGCGTGGAGTTGTCGAGGGTGCGGAAGCGCGCCTTGGATGGCGAGACTGACGGGATGCTGTACTCGGAGTTCCGCGCCCCGGACGGGATGGACCCGGACGACCCGGAGACGTGGAAGCTGGGGAACCCGTCGTACGGGGTGGTGGCGACGGAAAAGAAGATCCGGTCGCTGAAGACGAAGCTCACCCCGAAGGGATTCCATGTCGAGGTGCTGGGGTGGGGTGACTGGTTCTCCATCGGTGACAGTGCTGCGGAGACGATCATCGGCCTGGATGTGTGGGAGTCGCTGGCCGATGCGACTCCGTCTCTAGCGGGGGACTCGTGCTTGGCTGCGGATGTCACGCCGGATGGGAAGCGGGTCGGCGTGGTCGCCGCCCTGGCCCGTGCGGATGGCGGGGTGCACCTTTCGTTGAGCCCTGCCCGGGACTTCGACCGGGTGGACGTGGTCTCCTCGGTCGTGAGGACGGTGGAGATGAACGACCCGCTGGCAGTGGTCCTGGACCCGAAAGGCCCGGCGTCAACGCTTAT
>NZ_JBQSWV010000060.1:0-3131 GCF_052377495.1 Corynebacterium sp. AOP36-E1-14 | reverse complement strand
GTCAGCAGTTTCGCGCATCACGCCGTCGACCACCTCGTGGTACTGGTAAACGCCGTCGAGGTCACCGGTGACGCGGGTGAGGTGGATGTCCTCGTCGGTGGAGTTGGTGAGTTCGCCGAACACGGCGGTCATGGAGGTCTCGGCGTCTTTGGCGCCGACGTAGCCTTCACCGAGGCTCAATGCCCCCGTCGAGTTTTCCGTGTCGTCTTGGCTCGTGCTGCCTTCCTGGTCAGCGGAGGTGCTGGTGGTGGTATCAGCGCCGGTGTCGTCACTGTCGTTGTCGCTACTGCATGCAACAAGTCCGACTGCGAGTGCCGCAGCGACAGCCGTCGCACTGGTCCGGCGAAACAGGGTGTTCATATGGGTTATCCCTTAGAGGTAGGCGTGGTGATCGGTGCGGATGAAGAGACTGTGAGCAGGGGCACAGACGACATGAGCAGGCAAAGGTGGCACGCACCTTGGCGGAACCAGGTACATGGCTGACACCATGCCAGCATTCGCTGCCTGTCGTGTCCCGCTCTAGTAGTCGTGCAACCGGTGAGCAAAGTTCCCAGCTACCGGTGTGTACACCCCTGAAAAGGTGGACACGTCGCCGACGGGGGTAGAGCGTTGCCTCTTAGTCGGCGACCCGGTCTATGGGCCGGGAATGCAGGCGCATAGCCGGTTGCTATCTGGCTGATTATGTGTTTGGGCGTCGCGGGTGCTAAAAGGGCTCACGGTGCAGCTCAGACGGGGGTAACCGGTGGAAATGGGCAGCTGGTGGCCTGGAACTGTTCGGCAGTGTCGTCCGACTACTGAGGTATGACGACCTCCACGGATGCTCCACCACCGCCCACGATTGACCAATCCTCCCGGGTTGACTCGCCGGATCGCCAGCAAACTCGTCGGCTGATCCACCGGCTGCACTTTTTCGCTGGCATCGTGTGTGCCCCACTGATCCTGATCGCGGCGATCACTGGACTGCTCTACGCGTTCTCTCCGACAGTGGAGCAGGTCACCAACAACGATATTCTGACTGTCTCTGACTCCGAGGCCCGCGCGGCCGGCAATGAGGTGCCGGTCAGCCAGTTGGTGGACACCGCCCAAGCTGAGCACCCCGATCTCTCATTGGCCGGGGTACGCCTGGGTAATGCCGATGAAACGACCCGGGTATTGTTTAGCGATCCGGATCTGCCGGAGTCGACACTGCAAGCAGTGTTCCTGGACCCTTACACCGGTGAGGTCAAGGGCGATACGACCCAGTACGGTAGCTCTGCATCGTTGCCGTTGCGCCAGTGGATCTCCCAGGGCCACCGTATGGCGTGGTTGGATGAGCCGGGACGGTTGTACTCGGAGATGGCGGCCAGTTGGCTGGGGGTGTTGGCCGTCGGCGGGCTGGTGTTGCTGTGGTCTCGTCAACGAGGGTCATCGAAGATCCGGGGGATGCTGCGCACCGGTGGTACTGGGCGGGTGAAAACGATGCGTCGCCACGGGGCGACCGGCACGATTATCGCTGTCGGGTTGATCTTCCTCACTGTGACTGGTCTGACCTGGTCCTCTGTGGCAGGAGACAATATCGGTAAAGTTCGGGAGAACCTCAACTGGGGTACCCCCGCGGTGTCTGCGGAGCTGCCCGGGGCCAGTGTGCAAGACACCTCTGCCAGTGACGGGGCAGGGGCACATACCGGGCATGAAGGGCATGGTGATCACGCTATGCCGGCCGGTGGGGTGCGGGTCAGTGGTCTGAATTCCGGTGCGATTGACCGGGTGGCAGCGACCGCTCAGGATGAGTTGCGAACCCCGGTGACGATCACTCCGCCGAGTGCCGAGGGGCAGGTGTGGACTGCCTCGGAGAACCGGGTAGCTTACCGGCTGTCGAATGATTCTGTGGCGATTGACTGGGCCACCGGTGATGTCACCGAACGGTCGAACTTTGCTGATTGGCCGCTGGCGGCCAAGGCCACGGCGTGGCTGATTCAGCTGCACATGGGAACACTGTTCGGTCTTCCCAATCAGATCGTTCTTGGTTTGTTGGCCGCAGGGATCATCGCGATGATCTGTTGGGGTTATGCAATGTGGTGGAAGCGGCGCCCCGCCGGCATGCTTGCCGGGCCGCCGCGTCGGGCGCAGTGGTCGCGTCCGACAACGGGCACGATCATCCTGGTGGCGTTGTTGGTGGCCTACGGGTTCGTGGCCCCGGTGTTTGGGGTGAGTTGTCTCGTGTTTGTTGCCGGCAGTGCACTGTGGTCTCTGGTTCAGCGCCGACGCGCCGATCAACCTGTTGAACTGTAGAAACCGCACTGATGACATCGTGAAGCACTATGGAAGTGCTTGCCACAGGGCGATGAATAGTAGTTAGGTGAACGTTGCAGAAGAGCTCATCGCACTTGACTCTGTCCCCCCCACAGTGCGGTGATGTCCTGCCTGGTATCGAGTAGGCATAAAGCGGGGTGCGTTCACCGATGTCGGCACACTCCCTAATGCGTCGACCAGCGGGCTATATGGTTACCGGTTGGCGAAGCGTTCAAGGTCTTCAAGGGCCCCGGCGACGATGATCTGATCCGTACGGGACAGCACATGCTCGGACTGCAACGGTACCCACACCCCATTGTCACCACGCACCGAGATCGCACGCACTCGGTATCGGTCCCACAGACGGTCAAGATCCACGGGCCTTGCTACGAGAGCGTTCGGTGGGGCTAGTTTGATCATCCCGTAGTCCTCATCGAACTGGGCGAAATCCTTGAACCGCCCACCCAGCAGGTCGGCGGTTCGAGCCCGTCAGTGCGCACCACTAATGACCAGGCCCGACGATGACGTCGGTGCCTGGTCTTCCGCTTGCGTCCCTACTTCTCCCAGCCGATGTCCTGGACGGCCACCTGGGCGAAGCCCGGTGCGCCGTAGTTCGCCAGGCCGGGTTTCACCGCCACGATGTGTGGACCGTTGAACGTCGGCATGATGCCGAAGGTGCCGAGCGCCTTCTTCTCGAGTTCATTGGACCTGGCGATCTGTTCGTCGGCGCTTCCCAGCTTCTCCAGCTCGCGGATCTCCTTGTCGAGCTCCTCGGTTCCGGTTCCGGAGTAGTTGAGCTCGGAGGTGGAACCGTAGAGCTGGTCGAAGCTGGCCACGCCGTCCGGACCTCCGGAACGGAA
>NZ_JBQSWV010000059.1:0-3227 GCF_052377495.1 Corynebacterium sp. AOP36-E1-14 | reverse complement strand
GCCAACCACACCGCCCCCCGCCCCAACTTGGTACCCGGGGGGACGACACCGGGCACGCGAGGATCACATCGGCATGATCGTGTGCTTCATGCCCGGTAAAATCTGTGTGGTCTCAGCGACTTGCGAGAAGCACCGTTTGAGCAGGTCAAAACCCATGGTAGTGTCACAAGGATAGGTACACAAGTACGCACAAGTGCCCACCCGTTGGTCCATCTTTGGTCCAATGGGTACCAGACGAGGAAGACCACCATGACGAAGAAGACCGGCGGGGAAGACAAGGCACGCACGAGGGCCGCGTTTGGGACTATCGACCAACGAGGGGCCAAGTGGCGCGCCCGTTACAGTTACCGGGGCCGCCGATACACCGCCCCCCGCACATTCGGGGACGAGAGGCGCGCCCGTGTCTGGCTCAACAACGAGTGGGACCTGATCGACAAAGGAGTGTGGGTCTCCCCCTCCGAGCGGGAGAAGCGCGACAAGCGGGTCAATATCAGCGTGGACCGGGCCGTCGAGCACTGGATAGACAGCACCGGCAAACTAGCCCCGTCTTCCCGCACCCGCTACGACAGCCTTCGCCGGAACCACATCGCCCCGTACCCGGTCGCCAAGGTCCTGATTGCCGACCTCACGCCCGCTGACGTAGACGACTGGTACAACGCCATGCAGCGGAAGAACGGCACGAAGAAGACCACGACCGCCGGGGCCTATGCCCTGCTGCATACCGTCCTCCAAGCACTGGTGAGGAACGAGACCCTACCCCGCAACGTCTGCACCATCGACGGCGCAGGAACACAGCCCGACTCCCCTGACAAGGTGGTTCCCACACCCGTGCAGTTGGCTGCCCTGGTCGAGCGCGTCCCGAAGGCCTACCGGGTCGCCGTACAGGTAGCGGCGTGGTGTGCCTTGCGCCCGGCTGAGTGGGTCGAATTGCGCCGTAAGGATATTGAACGGCACCCGCAGCCCGTAGGCTCGGACGGAGCATGCCCGGAAGACCGGCTAATCCTGCACATCGACCGGCAGGCACACCTAGACGGCAGCGAGTGGCACATGAAATTGCCTAAGGGTGAGAAGACGCGGCGCGTGGAGGTGCCGCCGCACATCGTCCCCCTGCTGGACGAGCAACTACGGGAGCGGTCACAGCCCGGCCCCGACGGGCTGGTGTTCCTGAACACGGAGAATCGGCAGGTCAGCCCCGCGAACTTCGGCAAGGGGTTCAAGAAATGGGCCGCCGACATCTGCCCTGGCGCGACTCCACACAGCCTCCGCCACTACGGGGCGATCACCCACCAACAAGCCGGAGCGACCTTGCGGGAGACAATGGATCTCCTGGGCCACTCCACCCCGAAGACAGCCCTGTCCTACCAGCACGTGGCCCACGGGCGCATGAGTACCCTAGCCGCCCGCATGTCCGACCTAGCCGCCCCCACCACCGACACGACCACCGACACGACCACCGACACGAAGGATGACAACCAGTGACCGACCATAACGAGCAGCAGGGCCTAGGACGATTCGCACCGCGCGGCAAGGAGGTCCTAGAGGCAATCATCGAGGCTTACGACCGTGAACACCCGGACGGACAGAGCGACGGTGTGCGGTCGGTGACTATCACAACCCCGCGCGAGGACGGAAAAGGTTCTCGCCCGGTGTGCCAGTTCCTCCTGTACGTCCGTGACGGGGAGGTCTACCGGGTGGGGCTAGCCCGGCAACGCAGGGACGCCGCACCGAACCCCTACGAAAGGTCGGGGGGCCTCCTGGGCCTGCACGACTGGTGGGCCGACGGTGCCCCGGTGTCGGACGCGGACGGGGAGCCGGAGCCGGGTATGACCGCCGCGCAGATGATCACGGGGATGATCGAGCGTGCAGAGACCACCAGGACCGGGCACCAGGACGAGGACCGGCACCCGAACGCCCCACTCACAGCCGGTGTGCACCTGGTTCCAAGAAGGGACGGGGACCACCGGTGGCAGATGCCGGGGTTCAAAATACGGGGGTCCGTACTGGCAAAGACGCTGAACGCCCTGTGGATTAGTGGGGTGCGTGAAGTGCCCCTTGATCTGGTTAGGGCCGCTTGGCGACGATTCCGCTAACCACGCCTCGGGCAGTTTCGGTGTACGAGTGTGTACGAGTGGGGTACGGTGGGTCTCACATCGGTTCCTAGGGGACCGGTTTCTGTCCCGGTTTTGACCGGGGGGGACTGCCAACATTTCCATTCCGCACAGTGGCGCTCACGCGGGCATGTTTGGCATACGCCAGGAACCGAGGAACACCATGAGCGCCACGCTCACCAGGTCCGCTAGGCGGTACTCCACCGTCAAGGACGCCGCAGAATACGCCGCTACCAGTACAAACACCGTCCGTCGCTGGATTGATGCGGGGAAGATCAGCGGATTCGCTACCGGCACCCGCTTTCTCCGCGTTGACCTGAACGAGATTGACCGGCTGCTAGAAGGCCGTGCCGTGAAGGTGGTGGCGTAACCCATGACCACCACCGACAACACCTCCCGCGAGTTCTACACCGCCCCAGAGATTGCCCGACGTCTCACAGTTGACCGTGAGTACCGGGAAGCCGTGAGTGGCCCCGGGGTCAGTCTCGCGGACGCTGCTTTCACGTTCGCCTCCGCCCCGTTCACCCGACGGTCCGAGCCGGAGCCGGTCACCGCCGAGCAGGTCGAGAGCCTAGCCCACACGGAGAACATCCCCACACAGGTCGTCGGGGACCCCAACCTGCCCCGCTATGTCCTGTACGGCTGGTCCGCGATTCGTGAAGCCCTGGGACTTTCGCCAGTCGTGCCAACCGCCGTCCGCGCAAAGGCTGCGGAAGTGGACCCGGACGCCCGGCCTGACGATGTGGACTCCATCAAGGCCGTGAGCGCGAAGACCGGAATTGATCGGGGGACTATTCGAGCATTGGTGGATTTCGGTGCTGTCCGCGATTGGGCCGAAACCCGCGAGTTCATGACGAGTGCGGCGAAGCCTAACGGCAAGAAGCGAGCCGCCATGCAGTCGTTCACTGGCTACCCGCTTATCTCGAAGGCCGAAGCTCTGGCAGTCGCCGAGCACGGCCTAGGCATTTAGGCAGAAACGGCAAACCCCCGCCAAGGGTCGGAAGCCCAGCGGGGGCATGTCTGCCTGAATGGTCCAGAACCCAAACCAGACGCGGTGACCAAGCAGTTCCAAGGAATTGGGAACAAACACATTGTATCACACGTCAGTGCAGGTTAAGG
>NZ_JBQSWV010000058.1:0-3353 GCF_052377495.1 Corynebacterium sp. AOP36-E1-14 | reverse complement strand
ACATTAGGGGGTGTGGGGTAGTTATGCGCAAGGCCCCCGAGCCGCGAGGTGCGCGGTGGGGGCCTTGATGAGCTGGGGCGCGGGCGAGCATCCCAGTGGTGAGGTCAGTCGGCGGAGCCGCCTGTGTCAGCGCCTTGCTGTCGTCCGCTGCCCGTGATGCGGATAAGCGCGGCAACGATCAGTCCGACGGTGACGACTGCCGCTGCGGTGACCCATTCGGAGCTGCCTGCGGTGGATATGTACACTGCCGCGATGACAATGACGGCTGCGGCTGCGACCGTAAGGCTCATTCCTCCGGTGAATTCCTTGAATTTTTCGTTCATTTTTTTCCTCCTTCTATAGCAGGTATTCGGCGAAGACGCCGCCACCGCATGAGATCGCGGCAATGAATCCGACTCGTCGCAGGACGAATTTCGCTGCCTTTTGCCAAGTATTGACTTGGGATTCGATAGCTGCCCATGCGCCGACGTTGGCGGTAAGGTCAATTCCGATGCAGGCCCCTACCGTCCTCTTTATTTCATCGGTGACACCCTTGGTCTGGACTAGCGACGCCTTTTCCAAGTCCTGCCCCTTGTCGATGGGAATGACGTCGCCATCCTTGTCCAGGACTACGATCTTGTCGCCGTTGAGGGTCAGAGCTGCAGCGCTCTTGGGAAGCGGGGAATACCCCAGTGAGGTCAGGCTTCTGTTAATGTCGGCCCTGTCCTTGGCGGTCAGGTTCTCGGTGTCACTGTTGGGGTACTCATCAGCGCCCGACTGCACGGCAGTCGCATCGCTGGGCACTGCCGTCGCCCCGTTTGCCACTGTGGGGAATAGGCCTAGCGGAAGGG
The DNA here is from genome assembly GCF_052377495.1 of Corynebacterium sp. AOP36-E1-14. Lineage (NCBI taxonomy): Bacteria > Bacillati > Actinomycetota > Actinomycetes > Mycobacteriales > Corynebacteriaceae > Corynebacterium > Corynebacterium sp. AOP36-E1-14. The sequence continues at coordinate 2,523 of NZ_JBQSWV010000058.1, read as the reverse complement.
CTGCCGCGAGAGAGAACACGGCGATTTTATTCCTGATCCCATTTTTCATTTTTGGAACTTCCTGTGAGGGGGGGGTGTGGTGACAAGAACGAGGTTATCTACGTGTCATGTCGGCACGCAACTGCGCGGAAGGAATCGTGATGGGATCGTTATCGAATAACCCATAGGGGTAGGGGTGGTCGTGATTCAGCTTCTTCGTTTGCGTCGATTCACCCCTCCACCACCTCCACGGGGCCGACGAGGCGGCGGACCATGCGCCAGCCGTTCCACTGGTTGGCGACTTGCCAGGCGGTGATCTCGGTGTCGGTCCATTCCCAGTCGTAGCCGGGGTACAGCTTGACCATGTGCCCGCCAGCGCCCTGTACCCCGTACTCGTAGGTGCAGGCGGCGATGGTGGCGCGCATTTCCGGGGCGGCGGGGATGTGCCAGTTGTCGATCAGTTCGTACACCTGCTCCCATTTGGCTTCCGACAGGTGCGAGTGGTCCTCCCACAGCGGCTCATGGTGGTGCGGGACGCGCACCAGCCGGGTGACCTCGTCGTGGGCGATGGGCGGAGTTCAGCTTCACTCGTCATCGGTGGGCTCCTCGGGCGTGTAGGCCACGGTGACGGGGCCGAACCTCGCCAGGAGCCCGTCGGCGGGGCTCTGCCAGTCGCGGAAGTCCCATGGACCGAAGGGGCGCTTCTGCCATGCGGCGCCGTCGCGTTCGACCACGACGGACATCGCGGGCAGTGCGTCCAGGTCCTCGGGCCGGTCGATGGCGCGGGCGGGGCGCTCGGCGGTCAGGCGGGCGACGAGGGTGATGCGCTCGGAGCCGACGGGGAGCGCGTTGCCGCGTTCCCAGTAGACGATCCAGCCGGGCCCGTCCGCCTTGAATGCCGGGGCGGGTTCCCCATCATCGACGGAGACGAGCCACGGGCCACCGTCCGGCACGTCAGCGGGGTCGGGCAGGGCGGGCTGGAGTGCGGTGAGCTGAGACTGCACGAGGCTCCCTTCCGGAGTCGTATAGGCGCGGGTCTCGCGAGCTAGCTCTTGCGCTGCCTTGACCCGATCCAGGTCAGCGCGGGCCTCGTCGCATACATGGGAGAGGCACCCATTCTGGTCGGCCAAATGCCGGTTCCACTCAGATCCCTCCTCTGCCTCGCCGGTCAGCCGCTAGTTCTCCTCCTCCACGGCTTCCACACGATCAGCGAGGTAGACGCGCTGGTGCTTCAGCTTGAACTCCACCGGCAGCCCGGACGCCGCCTTCCGCAGCTCGTCGGCGAACGTCGGCGGCGGGACGGGCACCGTGGCGCGAAAGTGGCGGATGACCTTCGCCATCGGGGTCTGATTCGTGTCCGTAGGCGAGTGGGAGTCGCACCAGGCGTGCATCTTCCGGGCGTCGGATTCGGTCACGGTCGAAGTCTGGTCAGGCATTGTAGGCCTTCTGTCGGCTGGCTCGTGCTGCCCGTTATGCCAGGCGCTGCACGACGGTCTGCGGTAGCGGGTCGGGGGCCTTGGAGACGATGGCTTTCTTCACCACGGTGATCCGCTCGTCCGGCGCGACCTTCCACAAGCCGCAGCCGTGCGGGGACATCGCGTCGAGGTAGTCCGGCACCACATAGATGAACCGGTGGACGACCTTCTCCCACGCTCGGCGCTTCCAGTAGGTGTCGCGCTTGAAGTCGTCCGTGGTGACCTCGATCTCGAATGCGGTACGTACCAACGAGTCGAACATCAGGGCGTCGATCCGACGGCTGAACTTGTGCCCCTCTGGTGGCGCGGCCCCTGGTTGGTACCACTCCTCTGTGATCTCGTCGGCGTCCGGCAGATCGTGGTCCTCGATGGCGGGCTGACCTGCATCGGAGTGTCGATCCCGAGCACACATTTTGTCGTTTAACCCGAGCCCGGCCCCCAGAAGAGACGGAGCGCCGCTTCAACTGGCGGGACGATGGCGGTTCAATTCGGATCAGTACGTGTAGTCGACATGCTGACCGCACTTGCCGACCACCGCGGCCTGCAAGATACGGGTGCCCCGCCACCCGGTTTCGCCTGTCGCTTCCTGAATAACTCCGAGCGCGTCAGCCTGCGCCCTTCCATTGTCGAAGGTGTCGCAAACCGACACGGACAACTGAGCGAACTCCCCGTTCGACACCTCAATCCCCTCGTCCCGCATCATCTGGGCGTAGATCTCGTCCATCAAGCCCGCCCCTGACGGAGCAGGTCGCGAGGAAGACGTCGGGTCGGGCTCGGGCTCCGGATCAACTGTCGGAGTTTCCGTGACGGTGACAGTCCTCCCTACGGTGCGATCCACCGTCTCCGTCACTGTCGATGGCGCGGCTACCTCGCCCCCTGCAGAACCACATGCCGAGAGCGCGAATGCCGCCGCGAGCGCAGTTACGGCCACAGACATCTTCAACGCTCTCATCACTGCTCACCGCCCGGGTACCACAGTTCCCCGCCCACGGTCTCCTGATACATCTCCGAGAACTCATCCTCACTCGGGCTGTGCTGAGGGCAGAAGACGTCCACGGTGGACTTGGGC
>NZ_JBQSWV010000057.1:0-5125 GCF_052377495.1 Corynebacterium sp. AOP36-E1-14 | reverse complement strand
TAGAGCGACCATGCGTAGTGACCTCATCAACGAACAGGCCTTCTAGGGTGCCCAGAGCGGCCTTGAGACCGTTTTCACCGTCCAGAGCGGCCAGGCGGATAGCCCACCGCTGTTTGCGGATCATCGTGTCGTGCCCATTACTGCTCAGATCGGCCTTCAGCTCGTCCAGCTCATCGCCGGACAGCATCTTGGCGAACACAGAACCCATGGGCGCGTCGTAGCCAAGGGTGACACCTTCCAGCCAGGACAGAGCATCCTCAGCCGCGCTGGTGCCGATGAACCTCTCATCGGGACGGTTGACCGGCTTCAAAGAATCCTTCTTCAACGGCTCGATCCATGCCGGGGGAAGATCTGCGATGATCGGACCATCGACACGCGGGATGCCCTCGTACAAGCTTCCGTCCGGGGCGTACCAGTAATAGACTTGACCGTCCTTCGACGACGGGTGGACCACCGAGAGCCTGTGGGTCGCCTGCAGGATCTCAATGCCATCCCCGAGCGCCGACACCCACTTGAACCCGGCAGGGACACGGAAGAAGTAGTGCCGCGACCGTGAGTCTGCCCCGCGCCGGGTGCTGGTGAGTGTCTTCGGGAGAGCCCCGTACTTCTCCTCGAGTGCTGCCAGAGTGTCGGCCCCGTGCTTGTCCTGATACTCGTCAACGTCCAGGACGATGACGGTCTCCGGCAGACGAATGCCGATGTTGACTTCTTGGTCATCGACCTCAGCCCACAGGGCGCGGGTCTCGTCGTCGGTCAGTGCCGGAATGTTGCCGGTGCAACCCCTCAGCTTCGGCTTCTTCTCGTTGAGCTTCACGGGGATGGGCGACCATCCGGCATGGACGTACGCTTCTACGGCGGTGCTGATCTGGTCAAAGTTCGTCTTGACCTCGGCGGTGCTTGTGTTATACTGCATGATGAACTCCTTAGTTCGGTGTGTTGAACAGTCAAATTGAAACTCCCTTGGTCGGGTTCGGTTTGTTATTTGGTTGTTAAATTGGTCAGGTCATGATGTGTGTCCTTTCAGAAGCGAGCCCCGCAGGTCGGGGCTCGCTTTTTGTGTGGCGGGTGGGGTTACCCGTGGGCTCGGCATAACATCCGCTATAGGCGTAGAAAGCGGCCATATCGCGGACCCGAACATTGAGCACTGGTTCACGAAACATGGGACACCACCTCTCTCATCCTCCGGTCGTAGTCCAGTCCGTCCTTAATGAGCTTGTCGACACCCCGGCGGATGTCGTCAAGTTCGGCCCTGAGTCGCTGGTCTGTGGTTGCGTCCTTCTTCTTGAACATTATGCAGTCGCTCCCTGCTCGGTCAGCCAGTGATCGATATCGGACTTCCAGTAGTACACCCGACCCTGAACGCGGAAGTAGTCGGGACCTACCTCGCGGTGTCGCCATGAATGGACGGTTGCATTGGGGCTGCCGATGTATTCAGCGACCTGCTTTGTGGTCATACGGTCGTGCAATGGCATCTTTCCTCCTAGTTGTTGTGCCTGTTCCTGAGTTTAGCATGAGTTTGAGATTTGTGCAGCTCTCTTCTGCTGCCATTACTTCCTCGAAGGAAGGAATGCCGCCTACGGTTCGTAGACGGCACTCTAGAGGCTACTTCCGGCTTTCGACTTACCCGCGAATTGCCGCAATCAGCTCGACCACCGTGGACCAGCTCTGCGGGGACTTGAAGATTCGACGGGCCTCAGTGGCGGTCTCCTTGGCACTCTTGGAGAGGTCCGCCTTTTCGACCAGCTCATCCCAATTGTTCGCAAGGTCATCGAGCAACCTGCCCGCGTTCACGGCGATGGCTTCCTCGTTGTAAGCGGCCTCGAGGTCACTGAACGGCTCGTTGTGGGAGATGGCCAGCCTGTCGTCCTGTGCGACGGTCAGGGAGGGGTACAGGGCCATCAGAGCTTCAGCGACCAGTTCCGTTCCTGTCTCTGCATGCTCCGCGATCCGCTTGAACTCGATAGGCAACGCGGCAGAAAGGGCGTGGACTGCGTGGTCCCGGTCTTCCTGGGCTTGCTCGACCTCACCGACCTCACCACGGTCGCGCTTTGTCGCCACAGCGTACTCAGCTCGGATTACTGCAGTGTGCAGCTCAGAAAATCCTTCGTTCTTACGTGTCTTCGATGTAATCATATTTACTGCTCCCAGATCGTCTTAGGCTCGTTAGTGATGGAAATCTTCAGTCGGTCGTTCTCCGGCGTTATCGTGACCGTGTATCCGCTCCGTGCATAGTTACCCGGCATCTTCGACAGCGTGAGCAAGTCTCGATCCGTCAGCTCAGCAGGCCTCGAGATGAACGTCTGCGGCTCCGCGATGTACTCCGGATCAACGATCCAGTCTCGCGAATAGTTAGGTCGGTCTTTCAGCCACGCAACGAGTGAACGGTCTGTGTCGGCAGGCCACTTCTTCTCCGGGTCTTGAGCGAGTACCGGTCGGGTCTTTACTTCTGTGGGCTCTAGATTCTTCACTTGGTCTCCTTCTGGTTGTCGATGATGTAGCGGGCTAGTCCGTCAGTCGTCTGGAATCGGGTCTCACTGCCCGTCTCCCGAACGTTCTCGGCGGGCAGGTAGGTCGATAGTCCCTGGGGCTCCCGGCGCATGTCATCGGTGCGTGAGTGGGCCATGTCATTCCTCCCCGGCGAGCCAGCGATTAATGGCTCCAACGCTGAACCGCGTCAAATTCCCGATTTTCACTGCGGGCGGGCCTTCACCGCGCCTCACCATCTGGTGAACCGATCGGGCGCTCACTCCAAGAATGGCGGCGAGCTGAGCGGAGTCGATCGTCCGATCAAGCCCCTGACTTTCATCGAGCTTCATTGCGTCTTTCCTTTCTTCTGTGGTCTTCACGATGCTAATCGTAGCATAATAGACGAATTAGAGGCGTTTATCTTCATTCTGGTTCATTTTGACCCCAATCGGCGGCGCTGAGAGGCCCATAGCGGCGTCGGGGACGCGTTGGGCGCACCGAGGTACCCTCCAACCGTTCTGACGGATTGGGCGTTCACGCGGCGCTACCCATGAGGTCCATGGCGGCCTCTACCTCGGAGATCTTCACCCGGACTTGCCGTCCAAGACGACGGGCGGGAATCTTCCGCTCAGCGATGTAGCGCCGCAGAGTCTTATCACTGACAGCGAAGTGGTCGGCGGCATCTGCTAGTGAGACATAACGCTCAGCAGGCGCGGTGGGGGAGTGTGTAGACGCAGAAACGCGGCGTGCGGTTGGCATGGTGAACTGACCTCTTTCTGAGGTCCGGATAGCTCAAGTCCGGGGTGTTCGCCATAGCAACAGCAAGCCGCGTGTATTCAGTTGTCGGTCAGACTACACAGTCTGCACCAAGCTGTCTACTCATGGGCCTAAAACGGCGCAGTAGTCCATCTCTCGGCGCTCGTGGGCTACCGCTTCCGTCCCCATTCGGTCGGCAACGCTGAGACCTTCAATGGGCGGTTCCTGCTGTGGTTGTAGTGCTCTGCCGTGAGATACCCCCGGACGTGCTTGCAGCGGGTGAAGGTCCACGCGTTGCCGCCGCTAAGCATGTCGGCACGGGTGGCTAGATAGCTGATCTGCCGCAGATCCCCTGTCGCGCGGTACAGCCCCTCAAGCTGAGCCTCGGTTATCTCCCCGGCGCGGAGGGCTTCGAATAGATCCGTGCCGGTCATGGTCGCTATCCGTTTTGCCAGCGCGTCCGCATTGGTGGTGTCAGTAGGCGCGGCTGCGTTGACCCCCGTAGGCGGTAGCGAGTTTGTGGTGTGGGTGTGGACGATCGTTACCCGCTCACCTGCCAGCTGCACAGCGGTGGCGAGCAGGCAGCCTCGGTTACAGCGAACCTCCGCTAGCCGCTCAGCTTTCAGGGCTTCGGGATTCAGTTGGTAGAAACGTCCAACCGCTGTCTGCCAGCTCATGACTCCGTGCCCTTCTTCTTCTCGGTCGTCACTAGCTCGTTGAGCACATCAGCCGCTCGGGTCTCATACCCGCTCGCGGCGCGTTGGTAGTCCATGAGCTGTTCGACGTTCTCATGTCCCATGAGCCGCCGTGCTTCCTCGAGGCTGACCCCGTTGGTGACGAGCATGGTCCCGTAGAACCGCCTGCAATCATGGGGCGTTATGTCCTCGCGCTCGGCGGCACGCTTGGCGGGCACCATGCGACTGCGCCAGGTGGTGTCAAGCATCTGTGCCCCGGTGCGGGTGGTGACGATCAACGCTTCGGCTCCGGTGTCTACGTACCTGTCGCAGTGCTCCCGTAGACGGGTGGCAACGTGGGCGGGCACGCCGATGTTCCGGTTACCGGCATCCGACTTCGGTGTGTCGAACGGCACCATGACCTGTCGGCCTGTCTCTGTGTCTTCCATCCGCTGTGCGGTACGTCGAACACTCAGCGTCACCGCCCCCGTCCCGCTCAGTCCGTGAATGTCCTTACGTCGTAGCTCGAGCAGTTCTCCGATTCGTAGCCCTGTCCACAGCAACAGCATCATCGGCACCTGCAAGGTGGCACCCATGTTGTCGGTGAGCGTCTGGGCTTCGGTCACGGTAATTACCGGTCGGTCACGGGTCTGCGGGCGCGGTGCCTTGCCAGCACCCTTGATCTTGACAGGGTTGATGTCCAGCACCTCGAGTTCGTCGACGGCGTACTGGAAGGCCGTGTGCAGTCGCTTGTATGCGCTCGAGTTGCTGTTACCGGTATCGGGCCAGCGCTCTTGCACCTCGGTCCACCACTCAACGATCCGTGCACGGTCGACGGTCGCGATCGGTTCATCCGCCAGTGCGGTGCACAGCACCCGTAGGTTCAGCTTGCTCATGTGGCTCTGGGCGGTAGAGGCCTTGAGGTGCCCCGCGTTGAGCCAGCGCTCGCAGAGCACCCGCACGGTGAGGCTATCTCGCTCTTCCGCCGCTTCCTCTGCCTTTCGGCGCTCAGTCGGTGAGGTCCACGCTCCGAGATCAATAAGGCGGCGCTCGTCTGATAGCCAGCCCTCAGCGTCGATCTTCTCCGGGAAGGTGGCGGGGGCCTTGACGCTCGTTCCGTCGGGTGCTGTGTACCGCGCGCGCCAGCGGCCGGACGGTAGCTGATCGAGTCGTCCAAAGCTTCGGCGGGTACGTGCTTTCTTGCGCGGCATGGCGGGGTCCTGTCGTCG
>NZ_JBQSWV010000056.1:0-5427 GCF_052377495.1 Corynebacterium sp. AOP36-E1-14 | reverse complement strand
GTTTAAATGCCGGCGGCGACCTACTCTCCCACACCCTCCCGGGTGCAGTACCATCGGCGCAGGCAGGCTTAGCTTCCGGGTTCGGAAAGGGACCGGGCGTGACCCCGCCGCTAAAACCACCGACAAACACAACAGAACAAAACACACACCCACCAACAACGGTGGTGTGCTGTGCCGTTCCAGACACTGCACAATGGACGCGAATCAACAAATCTTACACAGCAGAATCACTCGTTAACTAATGTTATCCTCGGTCAATTAGTACCGGTCACCTCCAACACTCACATGCTGTCCAGATCCGGCCTATCAACCCCGTAGTCTACAGGGAACCTCAAACGAAACCTCATCTCGAAACAGGCTTCCCGCTTAGATGCTTTCAGCGGTTATCCCTCCCATACGTAGCCAACCAGCCATGCCACGGGCGTGACAACTGGCCCACCAGAGGTATGTCCAACCCGGTCCTCTCGTACTAGGGTCAGCCTTTCTCAAGTTTCAACGCGCACGGCGGATAGAGACCGAACTGTCTCACGACGTTCTAAACCCAGCTCGCGTGCCGCTTTAATGGGCGAACAGCCCAACCCTTGGGACCAACTCCAGCCCCAGGATGCGACGAGCCGACATCGAGGTGCCAAACCATCCCGTCGATATGGACTCTTGGGGAAGATCAGCCTGTTATCCCCGGGGTACCTTTTATCCGTTGAGCGACACCGCTTCCACAAGCCGGTGCCGGATCACTAGTCCCTACTTTCGTACCTGCTCGACCTGTCAGTCTCACAGTCAAGCTCCCTTGTGCACTTACACTCAACACCTGATTACCAACCAGGCTGAGGGAACCTTTGGGCGCCTCCGTTACTCTTTGGGAGGCAACCGCCCCAGTTAAACTACCCACCAGGCACTGTCCCTAACCCAGATCATGGGCCGAGGTTCAGATGTCCAGCACGATCAGAGTGGTATTTCAACAACGACTCCACAACCACTAGCGTGGCCGCTTCACAGTCTCCCACCTATCCTACACAAACCGAACCGAACACCAATACCAAGCTATAGTGAAGGTCCCGGGGTCTTTTCGTCCTGCCGCGCGTAACGAGCATCTTTACTCGTACTGCAATTTCGCCGGGCCTGTGGTTGAGACAGCAGGGAAGTCGTTACGCCATTCGTGCAGGTCGGAACTTACCCGACAAGGAATTTCGCTACCTTAGGATGGTTATAGTTACCACCGCCGTTTACTGGGGCTTAAATTCTCCGCTTCGAACCGAAGTCCTAACAGGTCCTCTTAACCTTCCAGCACCGGGCAGGCGTCAGTCCGTATACATCGACTTAGCGTCTTCGCACGGACCTGTGTTTTTAGTAAACAGTCGCTTCCCTCTATCCTCTGCGACCCACACCAGCTCACAACCGTAAAGATCGATCACCAGCACGGGCCCCCCTTCTCCCGAAGTTACGGGGGCATTTTGCCGAGTTCCTTAACCACAGTTCACCCGATCGCCTTAGTATTCTCTACCTGACCACCTGTGTCGGTTTGGGGTACGGGCCGAATGTGCACATCGCTAGAGGCTTTTCTCGACAGCATAGGATCACCGACATCCCCGCAAACGGGTACGCATCACGCCTCACCCATAATGAACCCCGGATTTACCTGGGGCTCGGGCCACACGCTTACACCACAATCCAATAAGTGGCTCGGCTACCTTCCTGCGTCACCCCATCACTTGGCTACTACCAGCTCAGGTCCCACGCATCCACACAACGAGAGCCACAAAGTGACCCACACCGTGCTTCAGGGCGGTTAGTATCGCTGATTCACCATGGTCGCACACACACGGGTACGGGAATATCAACCCGTTATCCATCGACTACGCCTGTCGGCCTCGCCTTAGGCCCCGACTCACCCTGGGAAGATTAACTTGACCCAGGAACCCTTGGTCATCCGGCGGATGAGGTTCTCACTCATCATTCGCTACTCATGCCTGCATTCTCACTCGCATAGCGTCCAGCACTGGGTCACCCCGCACCTTCACTCGCTACACGACGCTCCCCTACCAACCCACACACAAGTGTGAGTTCCGCGGCTTCGGCGGTGTACTTGAGCCCCACTACATTGTCGGCGCAGAACCACTCGACCAGTGAGCTATTACGCACTCTTTCAAGGATGGCTGCTTCTAAGCCAACCTCCTGGCTGTCTTCGCGATCCCACATCCTTTTCCACTTAGTACACCCTTAGGGGCCTTAGCCGGCGATCTGGGCTGTTTCCCTCTCGACCACGAAGCTTATCCCCCGCAGTCTCACTGCCGCGCTCTCACTTACCGGCATTCGGAGTTTGGCTGATGTCGCTAAGATGGTAGTCCCGCTAAACCAACCAGTAGCTCTACCTCCGGCAAGAAACACACGACGCTGCACCTAAATGCATTTCGGGGAGAACCAGCTATCACGGAGTTTGATTGGCCTTTCACCCCTACCCACAACTCATCCCCTCAGTTTTCAACCTAAGTGGGTTCGCGCCTCCACGACGTCTTACCGTCGCTTCACACTGGCCATGGGTAGATCACCCCGCTTCGGGTCCAGGACACGCCACTAACAACACACTAGTTAGTATTCGCTTTCGCTACGGCTACCCCACACGGGTTAACCTCGCGACGTGCCGCTGACTCGCAGGCTCATTCTTCAAAAGGCACGCCATCACCCCACAAGGAGGCTCTGACGGATTGTAGGCACACGGTTTCAGGTACTATTTCACTCCCCTCCCGGGGTACTTTTCACCATTCCCTCACGGTACTAATCCGCTATCGGTCACAACAAGTATTCAGGCTTACCGGGTGGTCCCGGCAGATTCACAGCAGATTCCACGAGCCCGCTGCTACTCGGGGACACTCGCAACCCACACACACGATGCTTTCACGTACCGGACTCTCACCGTCTACGGCAGGCCATTCCAAACCACTTCCGCTAACACCACGCGCACAGGCGGCAGGCTGACAGACCCACCACACAAGACCCCACAACACCCCACATGCAACCCCTGTCAGGTATCACACACATGAAGTTTAGCCACCATCCGATTTCGCTCGCCGCTACTCTCGGAATCACTATTGTTTTCTTCTCCTACGGGTACTGAGATGTTTCACTTCCCCGCGTTCCCTCCACACCAGCTATACATTCACAGGTGGGTGACCGTGCATAACCACGGCCGGGTTTCCCCATTCGGACATCCTCGGATCAACGCTCAGTTGGCAACTCCCCGAGGCATTTCGCAGCCTCTCACGTCCTTCATCGGCTCATTGTGCCAAGGCATCCACCGTGCGCCCTTAACAGACAACACTAAAACAAAAAGATGACTCTACAAAAATTGCATAAAATAAAGAAGATACTCGCGTCCACTATACAGTTCTCAAACAACACGACACCCGAGCCAGCAACCACCGCACACACAAGCACGACAGCACCACCATCAAGCGCCCACAAAAGGAGCATGCTGCTCCAGACACCCAACACCGCAACAAAACCAAACAACCCCTGCCACACCACATGAAGCCATGCGACTAAACAAACGATGATCCAGACATGATCTCCACCCGGATTCAAAAGCAGACTACGCAATGACCCACCACACGGTGAGCCCAAAGGCCTGCAACCAAAAAGCTCCTTAGAAAGGAGGTGATCCAGCCGCACCTTCCGGTACGGCTACCTTGTTACGACTTCGTCCCAATCGCCGATCCCACCTTCGACAGCTCCCTAACGAGTTTGGGCCACTGGCTTCGGGTGTTACCAACTTTCATGACGTGACGGGCGGTGTGTACAAGGCCCGGGAACGTATTCACCGCAGCGTTGCTGATCTGCGATTACTAGCGACTCCGACTTCATGGAGTCGAGTTGCAGACTCCAATCCGAACTGAGACCGGCTTTACGGGATTAGCTCCGCCTCACGGCATCGCAACCCACTGTACCGACCATTGTAGCATGTGTGAAGCCCTGGACATAAGGGGCATGATGATTTGACGTCATCCCCACCTTCCTCCGAGTTAACCCCGGCAGTCTCTCGCGAGTCCCCACCATTACGTGCTGGCAACACAAGACAAGGGTTGCGCTCGTTGCGGGACTTAACCCAACATCTCACGACACGAGCTGACGACAACCATGCACCACCTGTATACAGACCACAAGGGAAAACACATCTCTGTGCCGATCCTGCATATGTCAAGCCCAGGTAAGGTTCTTCGCGTTGCATCGAATTAATCCACATGCTCCGCCGCTTGTGCGGGCCCCCGTCAATTCCTTTGAGTTTTAGCCTTGCGGCCGTACTCCCCAGGCGGGGCGCTTAATGCGTTAGCTACGGCACGGAAGTCGTGGAAGACCCCCACACCTAGCGCCCACCGTTTACGGCATGGACTACCAGGGTATCTAATCCTGTTCGCTACCCATGCTTTCGCTCCTCAGCGTCAGTAACTGCCCAGAGACCTGCCTTCGCCATCGGTGTTCCTCCTGATATCTGCGCATTTCACCGCTACACCAGGAATTCCAGTCTCCCCTACAGTACTCAAGTTATGCCCGTATCGCCTGCACGCCCGGAGTTAAGCCCCGGAATTTCACAGACGACGTGACAAACCACCTACGAGCTCTTTACGCCCAGTAATTCCGGACAACGCTCGCACCCTACGTATTACCGCGGCTGCTGGCACGTAGTTAGCCGGTGCTTCTTCTACCACTACCGTCACTCTCGCTTCGTCATGGTTGAAAGGAGTTTACAACCCGAAGGCCTTCATCCCCCACGCGGCGTCGCTGCATCAGGCTTGCGCCCATTGTGCAATATTCCCCACTGCTGCCTCCCGTAGGAGTCTGGGCCGTGTCTCAGTCCCAATGTGGCCGTCCACCCTCTCAGGCCGGCTACCCGTCGACGCCTTGGTAGGCCATTACCCCACCAACAAGCTGATAGGCCGCGGGCTCATCCTGCACCGAAAAACTTTCCACCACCGACACTAAACGATGGTACTATCCGGTATTAGACCCAGTTTCCCAGGCTTATCCCGAAGTGCAGGGCAGATCACCCACGTGTTACTCACCCGTTCGCCACTCGAGTACCCTGCAAGCAGGGCCTTTCCGTTCGACTTGCATGTGTTAAGCACGCCGCCAGCGTTCGTCCTGAGCCAGGATCAAACTCTCCATAAAAGCATATCAGCTCTATAAAAAGCCTGAACATACTGGCAAAATAAAAAAATACTGAACTACTGACAAAAAATGTCAACATCGATCCCACCACGGGGGTGGCGGAACCGACAACCGTCAACACCAATCAGCAGCACAATAAGAAAAGAACGATATTTAACAAGCAATCACGCTTGCCGGTACCATTCCAAACCACCGCGCCACACAACCGGTGCGACAAAAATTGCTTGGTTTGTTACGCTATTGAGTTCTCAAACAACACACGCACAC
>NZ_JBQSWV010000055.1:0-5508 GCF_052377495.1 Corynebacterium sp. AOP36-E1-14 | reverse complement strand
GCCCTAGGTGCAGGTCCTGCAGCGCCGGGAGGACACGTCAGTCGAACCTGATGACGTTGTCCTCCCGGTTGATCTGTCCCTGGGCACCCCAGTTGATCCACCCGCCGTCACCGTCGTTCGTGAGGGAACCGGCGTTGGAGTAGAAGTACAGGACGTAGTTCCCGCCCTTGATGTCGATCGGTTCGGCCCAGATCTGGCCCTCGGAGTTGATGTCCTGGTTCTTGTTGGCGATCGCCACGGCCGTCACGGGACCCTGGCCGTCGATGCTCTTGCCCTCGGTCTGCGTGTAGGCGATGTCCAGGCCGGCGCGGACCGCGCCGCCCCTGTCGTCCTGGTCGTTGACGGCGTCCCTGATGGAGTCCACCACCGTGACCGGGTCGATGCTGACACCGACGTCGACCTTCTGCCCGACGCCGGGTGCCGGCGCCTCCTGTGCCACCGCGGGGGACGCTGCCCCTGCTGCGACGGTTCCCGCGATGCCCACGGACAGGGCTGCGGTGACGAACTTCCTGCTGACACGTGTGTGTCCCATGATGCGCTCCTTGGAGAGTTGAGGAGTGGGTGTTGTCTGGTGGTGCTCCCCGGAGCCCCGGGGGCACCACCACCGATGGAAACATACTTCTGTGGGTTATGCCCGGGTTCGGCTCGGGGTGAACGCGTTGCGGTAGCCGGACGCCGGGTGGCTGTCCGGCAGGCGGTCACCGCCGCCCAGCCGTGAGCGCAGGGTGCCCGGCGTGTGCTCCGACCGGGCGAGACCACGCTCCCGCAGGACGGGGAGGACCTGCTCGGCGAACTCCTCGTAGCTGCCGGGGATGGTGGCGTTGATGACGTTCACGCCGCCGACACCGGCGTCGCGCCAGCGTGAGAGTTCCTCGGCGATCTGTTCCGGGGCGCCGACCACCCGCCCGGAGCGGGCACGGTTCTCCGCCAGGTCGCGCACCGTCGGCTCGCGTCCCTGGACGGCCTGCCGCAACCAGAGCAGCGTCGACTGGGTGCCCTGGGTGGTCAGGTCGCCGATCGGGGTGTCCAGGTCGGCGGCACCCAGGTCGATGCCGGTGCCGCCCGCGGCGTGGGCGAGCAGCGTGGTCAGGTCGAGGCTCTCGTCGAGCTCGCGTTCCCTGCGTCTGGCCTCCTCCTCGGTGCCGCCGACCACGAAGGAGAGTCCCTGAAAGAACGTCAGGTCCTCTGGCGCGCGGCCGGCCTCGGACACCAGCCGGCGGGTGTCCGCGATCAGCGTCGTGGCGTCCTGCGGCGACGGCGCGGTGATGAACTGTGCCTCCGCGTGGCGTGCGGCGAAGCGGCGCCCGGTGGGGGAGGAGCCTGCCTGGAACAGCACGGGTGTGCGCTGCGGCGACGGGGCTACCAGGTGCGGACCTTCTACGGAGTAGTGCGGTGAGTGGTGGTTGATCTTGTGGACCTTCGTGTGGTCGGCGTGGATCCCCGCCTCCTTGTCCTGGACCAGGGCGCCGTCGTCCCAGGACCCCTCCCAGAGTTTGTAGAGCACGTCCAGGTACTCGTCGGCGAGGGCGTAGCGGTCGTCGTGGTCGGCGAGTCCGTCGTGGCCGAAGTTGCGCCACGCGTTCTCCGAGGCGCTGGTGACGACGTTCCAGGCGATCCGCCCGCCGGTGAGGTGGTCGAGAGTGGAGATCTTGCGGGCGAACTCGAACGGCGGGGACTGGATCGGAGAGCTGGTCACGGCGATGCCGAGATGCTCCGTGGCGGCGGCGAGTGCGGACACCAGGACCGTGGGGTCGTTGCTGGGGATCTGCAGGCCGGAGTCCACGAACTTGCGCCAGTCGCCCTGGTAGTCGCCGTAGAGCCCGACGACGTCGGCGAAGAAGATGGCGTCGAACCTGGCCCGCTCCAGTGTGCGGGCCAGCTCGACCCAGTGGTCGAGGTCGTTGAAGTCGTGCTGGCGTGCCTCGGGACGCCGCCACGCGCCGTGGAGGATGTGCGAGGTGGTGTTCATGACGAAGGCCGCGAACTTGAGTGGTGGCTGGGCGGGTGAGTTGGGTGAGGTCATGCGGGGAGAGGCTACGGGGGCGCTGGTCCGGGCCGGAAGAATTGGAATCATCCCGTGGTGAATCGTTGGGGAGGCCCACCGGGCGACCCTAGGGTCGGCTCGACGCGTCCAGCCTGACCGACGAACCGAGAGAAGACCCGTGCACCGACAACGCCGAGCCCGACCCCGCCGCCCCAGACACCATCGCACACTCGTGGCCGTGGTGACCACCGCGGCAACCTGTCTCAGCCTGGCGTCCTGCGCCCCGCCGGAACGAGGTGACGGACGGGACACCGGCGTGGAGCCGGCGTCCGGCGAGTTCGTCGACGGTGGCACCGTGGAGTACGGACATGAGCAGGAACCACCCTGCGCCCACGGCGGGTGGGTGCAGAACGGCTTCCTGGCCCGCCAGTACCTCGACAGCCTGGTGTCCCTGGACGACGAGGACCGGCCCGTCCCGTGGCTCGCCGAGTCCTGGGACGTCTCCGACGACCGGCTCTCCTACACCTTCCACCTGAAGCCCGACGTGCACTTCACCGACGGCACGGTGCTGGACGCGGAGGCGGTGAAGACGAACTTCGACCTCTACCTCGGGCGCCCCGACCCGGCGACGGCGAACTCCACGGTGCTGGCCTACATCGGCGAGTACGTGGAGACCACCGAGGCCCTGGAGGACCTGACCTTCAGGCTCACCCTCGACCGTCCCTACGAGCCGCTGCTCCCGGTGCTGTCCCAGGGCTACTTCGGCATCCAGTCGCCCACCGCCCTGGCCCGGGGCGCCGAGGCGAACTGTGAGAACCCCGTGGGTTCCGGGCCCTTCATCCTGCAACGGTGGGACCGGAACCGGTCCATCACTTTCGTGCGCAACCCCGACTACAACTCCGCCCCCGCCAACGCGCGGCACCAGGGGCCCGCCTACGTCGACGAGGTCCGGTGGAAGTTCCTCAAGGACCCGGTGTTGCGCTACGGGTCGTTGACCAGCGGATCGTCCGACGTGATCTACAACGTGCCGCCGGTCGACTGGGCGGACGCCACGCGCCGGTTCCAGACCAGCCGGTACATCACCGGTGGGCGGCCGAACGCGATCATCCCCAACGCCTCCACCGCACCCTTCGACGACCCGCGCGTGCGACAGGCGCTCGCGTACTCGGCGGACCGGCGCAAGGCCGTGGAGACGGCGTTCCTGGGGGTGGTTCCCTACAACCCGAACGGTGCACTCAGCCAGTCGACCCCCGACCACGACCCCACCGCCGGCGACCAGGGGCACGACCCCGCCAGGGCCGCCGGCCTGCTCGACGAGGCGGGGTGGACGGGCCGCGACGACGACGGCGTGCGCACGAAGGACGGCCGACGGCTGTCCGCCCGCGTGGTCTACGCCGCGGACTCGGTGGTCGGCCCGGAGGGTGCCGCGGTGCTGCAGGACGTGGCGGCACAGGCCCGTGACGCAGGATTCGACCTGCAGCTCATCCCGGTGAACCGGGCGGACTGGCAGGGCGGACGCTACTCCACGGCTGACAGCTACGAGGCGTACGTGGGTTACTGGACCAGCCCCACCCCGGGACTGCTGCACATCAACTGGCGTCAACGCCTCGAGGACAGCCCCAACCCGCAGAACACCGCCTTCCTCAACGACCCGCAGCTGCAGGAGGTCATCGAGCAGGCCAACTCGGAACCGGACCCCGCCACCCGGTCCCGGTTGTACTCGCAGGCCCAGCAGGTCATCGGGGACGAGGCCTCGGCGATCGGGCTCTACACGCAGACCACCTCCCTGGCGGCCTCCCCGGAGCTGCACGACGTGTGGACGGAGAAGTCCCAGGGCGAGCCGGTCTTCCATGACGCGAGGTTCGTGAAATGACGGCGCCGACACAGCTACTGCAGCTCCCACAGCTCCCACAGCTCCCCGACCAGGTTCGCCGCTGGGCAGGCCGGCTGGCGTCCGCCGCCCTGGTCCTCTGGGCGGCGGCCACGGTGACCTTCCTGCTCCAGGTGCTCTCACCCGGCGACCGCGCCACACTCATGCTGAACCTGTCCTCCGGGGAGAGCCGGGAACGCACCCCGGAGGAGACCGCACCGGTCAACGCCGAGTTCGGGTTCACCGACCCCGTCTGGCGCCAGTACCTCGACTACCTCGGCGGTCTGCTGCGCGGCGACCTCGGCACGTCCTACCAGCTGAAGAAACCGGTCGTGGAGGTGATCGCCGCCCAGATCGGCCCCACCCTCGTGCTCACCGTCAGCTCCCTGGTCGTCGCCTGGCTCATCGTGGTCCTGGTGACCACCCTGACCGCCGGACGCCCCGGGCCGGTCGGGGTGCTCGGTTCCCTGCTGGAGACCGTCGCCGCGGGGCTGCCGCAGTACTGGCTGGGCTCGCTGCTGCTCGTCGGGTTCGCCGTCGGACTCGGCTGGTTCCCGGTGGAGAGCGGTAACCGGCCGGTGGGGCTGGTGCTGCCCGTGCTCACCCTCGCGGTCCCGCTGGCCGGGTACCTCGGGCAGGTGGTGCGCGACGAGTTCCGCGCGTCGCTGGACGAACCCTACGTGCTCACCGCACGCGCCAGGGGACGCACCGACCTGCAGGTCCGCGCCGGGCACGTGCTGCGTCACGCCGTCCTGCCGGCGGTGTCGGTGTCCGGGTGGGCCCTCGGCGCGCTGCTCTCCGGGGCGGTGATCGCGGAGACCGTCTTCGCCCGCGCCGGCATCGGCCAGACCCTCGTGACCGCGGCAGAGTCCCGCGACGTCCCGCTGGTCAGCGGCATCGTGATCGTCATCGCCCTCGTCTACACCGTGGCCAACCTCGCGGTGGACGCCCTCTACACCGTCATCGACCCCAGGATCGAGGTCCCGTGAGCACCGCCGTCCAGTCCCCGTCCACCCCGTCCGCCCCGTCCACCACACAGACGCCCCGCGGCCTGCTGGCACGGCTGCGCACGGTGAACCCGCTGCCGTCGCAGCGGGCCCACCGTGCCGCGACCGGCCTGCCCACCCTGATCGCCGGAAGCGTCCTCCTCCTTCTCTTCGTCGCCGCCGTCGCGCCGGGGGTGCTGGCCCCCTACGACCCGTACGCGATCGACCTCGACGCCGTCCTCCAACCGCCGGGGCCGGCGCACCCCTTCGGCACCGACCTCTCCGGGCGGGACCTGCTCAGCCGGATCATCGCCGGCACCGGCGCCTCCCTGCGCATCGGTTTCGGCGCCGTGGCGGTGGCGACGGTGCTCGCCGTGGTGCTGGGCACCGCCGCAGGCCTGTCGCGCACCGTGGCGGGGATGCTGGCCAACCGGTCCATCGAGCTGCTCTTCGCCTTCCCGACCGTCCTGCTGGGCCTGCTCATCGCCTCGACGTTCGGTCCGGGCGCCACCACCCTGGTGGTCGCCATCGGCATCGGCATCGCCCCCGGGTACGCGCGCATCGTGCGCGGCCAGGTGCTCGCCGTGCGCAACGCCGCCTACGTCGAGGCGGCGGCGGTGCTGGGGCACACGCGCTGGAGGACGCTGCGGCAGCACGTCGCGCCGAAC
>NZ_JBQSWV010000054.1:0-5963 GCF_052377495.1 Corynebacterium sp. AOP36-E1-14 | reverse complement strand
GCCAAAGGGGTGCCTGCACCAACTTCTCTGTGCCATGCGGGGACCGATACAGCGTTTCATTGAGTGCATTCGCTACCCTCACATTGCACCTCATTCCCCGCATTCGTCCCAGCTCTTGAGAGAATCCCGCCCTATGTCCAAGCTCACCGACCTGATCAACCAGGCACGCAAGACCGACCCCCGACTTGGTGAAGCCCTCGCTGAAGAGCTCCGCGACCTCGCCAACCGCCGCACCTTCGGCCTCGTCTTCGAGCAGCACCAACCCGAAAACGTTGAGCTCCCCGGCGTCCACCCCCGGCGCGGTGACAAGGTCCACATCCTTCCACCCCGCGGCGAGAATAGCCCGACCGACCCGACACTCTGGCAGGTCCTCAAGACCAGACACTCCGCGTCGCCGAAGACCGTCCTTCTCGAGAAGCTCCGTCCCGCCGACGACACCGACCGCGCTTCGACAGAGCGCCGCGAAGTTCCCATCGATGATGTCATTGTTGTCGCTGAAACCGGCGACACCATCTACCCCGGCCTCATCCAGACCGGCGAGGTCCACAACGGGCCCGACGACGCGCCTGCCCACGTCGTCATCAACGCAGAGAACTCCCACGCCCTGCTGATGCTGACCTACACCCATACTCACTCCATCGATGCGATCTACATCGACCCGCCTTACAACTCCGGTGCGAAGGACTGGAAGTACAACAACGACTACGTCGGCGCCGAGGACGACTACCGGCACTCGAAGTGGTTATCGTTCATGAAGCGACGTCTGAACATGGCCAAGCAGCTCCTCAACCCGGAAGACTCCGTGCTCATCGTCACTATCGATGAGAAGGAAGTCCACCGACTGGGAGTCCTGCTGGAACAAACCTTCACGGAGGCGCACATAACTACAGTCACCTCTGTCATCAATAATCGTGCTGTTGCGAGAAAAAATGACTTTTCGAGAACTGCGGAATATATCTTTGTGGTGATGATCGGAAGCTGCGCTCCGAATCCTCTGCCGCTCGGAAAAGAGTGGAATACTCGCGGCGAAGAGGCGAAAACCGTACGCGGGAAGATCCATTGGCAGTCTCTGAGACGACTTGGCCTCACAGGTGCTGTTGCTCGCGAGGATAGGCCGAATATGTTCTACCCTATTTACGTTTATAACGATGGAAGCGGAGTCCATTCCATCGGACAACCGATCGCTTTGGAAGATGATCCTTCCTATGATGCACCGGAGGGGACAACCGCCGTTTGGCCTATTCGGGCTAACGGTACTGATGGATACTGGCAGATCGGATGGGATAGGTTGGGCGCTCTCGTTGAGAAGGGTTACGTAAAGGCACCTAAACCCCAACCGGGATCTATCAGGTACCTGAAGAGGGGGGAACGGGGAAAAGTTGAGAGTGGCGAGTATCGTGTAATTGACAAGGAGAAGGACGGGAGCATCAAGGTTGAGGCAACGGAAAACTCAGTTGCTGCCATCTGGATTCCGGGCGAGTCTTGGACAATTCCAGCACACGATGCTGGTTCCTACGGTTCAAACCTGGTGTCAAAACTGATCCCCTCCCGCAAATTCCCCTTCCCTAAGTCCCTTTATGCTGTCGAGGATGTCCTTCGCTTCTTCGTGGCGCAGAAGAAGGATGCAACGGTGCTAGATTTCTTCTCTGGGTCCGGTACGACTGCCCATGCTGTGATGCGGCTGAACCGTCAGGATGGTGGTCGTCGCCGGTCCATCTCCATCACAAACAACGAGGTCTCTGCCGAGGAGCAGAAAGCACTACGGGAAAAGGGCATGCGACCTGGTGATCCCGAATGGGGGGCGATGGGGATCTGCGACTACGTCACCAAGCCCCGCGTCACCGCCGCGATCACTGGAAAGACACCGGACGGTACACCGGTGAAGGGCGCGTACAAGTTCACCGACGAGTTCGACATGGCCGACGGCTTCGCCGCCAACGCCCGTTTCTTCACCCTCACCTACGAGAGCGCGGCAATGATCAGCCAGCGACTCGCCTTTGAACGGGTGGCTCCCCTGTTGTGGTTGCGTGCCGGCCAGACCGGCCGGATCATCAATGATCTCGGCGACACCGGCTGGGATATCGCGGACACCTACGCCGTCATCGAGAACACCGACGACCTCGAGGACTTCCTCGATGCACTCACCGTCGCGGTCGACACCTCTGAGGCGCTGAGCACCGTGTTCGTGATCACCGATGACGACCGGCAGTTCCAGGCCACGGCCCTGCGACTGGATGATCTCGGGGTGGATTCGCACCGCCTGTACGCCAGCTACCTGACCAACTTCGAGTTCACGAACGGTGATGCCCAGTGAAGTACACGCTCAAGCCCTACCAGGAGAAAGCCTCATCAGAGGTTCTGGCGAACCTGCAGCGGGCCCGGGAACTGTGCGCCCAGGACATCAACTCCCACTTCTCCCTGAGTGCGGTGACTGGTTCAGGTAAAACCGTCATCGCCGCCGACGTGATCGAGAAGCTGTTCCTCGGCAGTGACGACGTTGATGCCGACCCTTCGGCGACGGTGATCTGGTTTTCCGACGACCCGGACCTGAACCAGCAGTCCCTCGAGCGGATCAGTTCGGCATCCAGTGAACTGTTCACCCGCCTCGAGGTCCTGGACCACACCTTCGGTAAAGACCTGTTCGACACGCAGACCGTGTACTTCCTCAACGCGCAGAAGCTACAGAAGAACAGTCGCATGGTCCGCGGTCGACGTCACACCTCAGCCACCGGCGGCGACCTGTTGAGCATGCCCCTGCCCGATGACACTGCCTCGACGGTGTGGGACACGATCCGCAACACCATCAACCACCCCGACCGGACCTTGTACTTCATCGTCGATGAGGCACACCGCGGTGCGAAGCAGTCCAGTGACCGCAAGACCATCCTGCAGCGGCTGATCACCGGCCACGATGATGTGCCGGCGATGCCGATCGTCTGGGGGATCTCCGCGACCGTCAACCGGTTCAACAAGCTGATGACCGACCTGTCCGCCACTGTGAGACGGCTGCAGTTGGACAACGTCAGGGTTCCTGCCGAAGATGTCCAGGAATCCGGACTGTTGAAAGACGACATCGTCCTTGATATTCCCGACGAGTCCGGGGACGCCTTCGACCTGGTGTTCCTGCGCCGGGCTACTGAGAGGCTCCAGCAGACCACCCACGACTGGGAGGCGTATTCCCGCGACCAGGGTGACAACCGACCGGTTGTCCCGTTGATGGTCGTGCAGATGCGGGACAAGGTCACAGACCAGGACATTGACCGGGCCGTCCGCGCGATCAGGGAACAGTGGCGCCTGCCCGATGATGCGTTCGCCAATGTCTTCGGCGAGCACACCAGCATCACCGCGGGTGGGGTGAAGATCCCTTACATCAAACCTGAGCGTGTCCAGGACTCCGACTGGGTCCGTGTCCTGTTCGCCAAGGAGGCCGTCACCACCGGGTGGGACTGTCCCCGGGCAGAGGTCCTGATGTCTTTCCGCGGTGGGATTGAAAAGGACCGGATCACCCAGTTGCTCGGCCGGATGGTCCGTTCCCCTCTGGCCCGGCGTATCGCCGGCAACGAGCTGCTCAACTCTGTGCTGTGCATTCTGCCGAAGTTCGACGAAGATACCGCTGTGTCCGTCGCCCGTGCACTCGACAGTGGCGATGAGGATCGTACCGGCACCGGTGGTGGTACTGGTCGCCGCGTCCTGATTGACCCGGTGACCGTCACCCCGGTTAATGACGGCATCGGGGAGCTCTGGGACGTGTTCACTTCCCTGCCCACCGAGGTGATTCCGACGCGTACTCAGCGGCCGGTGTCCCGCCTGATGATCTTCGCTTTCCACCTGTCCAACGACCACATCCACGATGGAGCGGTGAACGAGGCGCAGGAGTACCTGTACGCGGCCTTGGATGGTCGCGCTGTCCAGCATGCTGAGGCGATCGAGGCTGAGATCCGTCTTATCGAGAAGGTGGAGGGCCGCACCCTGACTGTGAACCGCCGCGGAAGTTTCATGGCACCGTTGTCATCCAGTTTCTCGGCGATCGCTGACGAGAACGTCGTCAACGAGGCCTTCTCCACCGCCGTTCGCGCGTTCACCCGGGAGCAGGCCATCGGCTACGTCAATCACCTTCTCGGTGACGCGATCGACACGAAACCCCCGCAGCTTCCGGAGCTGGTGATGGATGCCAGGATGAAGGCCGCGGCGATGGGCACCGTGGACGAGGTCGTCACCGGCTTCAACGAGGAAGCTGTCAAATTGTTCGATAAGTGGAAGGCGCAGTACCGGACCAGGATTCTTGAACTGTCTGATGAGCGTCGGGCTGACTACCGTGAGATCCTGGAGATGGGTGCCGCCCCTGAGCCGGCGATCCTGACGGTGCCGGACCAGTGGTATGCCCCGACAGCATCCCTGGCAGATGACACGGTCACTGCCCTGCCCACGTTTGACGGGCATATTCTCGTTGACGCTGACGGTGAGTTCCCTGCGGACCTGAACACCTGGGAGACTGCCGTGCTTGCTGCGGAGATGGGTCGATCGGGGGCGCGCGGGTGGTACAGGAATCCGGCCCGTTCCTCGGAGTCCGCTCTGACGATCGCCTACCGGCAGGATGGTGACTGGAAGCGCCTGCGCCCGGACTTTTTGTTCTTCCACCAGGTGCGCGGTGAGATCCGCGCGTCGATCGTTGACCCGCACGGTGCGCACCTGTCGGATGCGCTGGTGAAGTTGCAGGGCACGGCCAGGTTCGCCGAACTGTACGGGGACTCGTTCCACCGGATTGAGGCGGTGAACAAGGTTGACGGTCAGTTCCGGCTCCTGGACATGACCAATCCCCGGATCAGGTCCGCGGTCGCTGAGGCCAGCGATGCCGAGGAACTGTGGGCTGATGAGCGGTTCACGCAGCTGTACGTCGCTGAGCACAGCGGGTAGGTGTTCTGGGACACCACAGTCCAGCGTTGCACCCATGACCAGTAGTGTTCCGTAGCCCTGGTGAGGAACTTTGTTTCCACATCACCGCCGTGGGTGCTCGGATCGGTGGTGGTGGGCAGTTGTTTGCATAGAGTCGACACCCCAGACGATGCAGGTAACGTCAGCTCTGCACGTTAGGAGCGCGACGGGTAACTCTGCGAGGTTTGACGCGTAGGCATGCATGTCGGCGAGGTGACGACGCTTGTAGGGGTTTCAGGGGACCGCACCTGCGCGCACGCGTGTTGGTCGGGACCGGGGGCGCGGGGGCTTTGCAGTCGGTGACATACCGCCGGTCCGCTACCCCGTTCAACGTACAGAGGGGCGGTTCCCCACCGGAGTGTTCAGCGTTCTGGACGAGGTTGCGGCCAGCCAGGGGCACTGTGTCCCCGACCGTCCCCAATGTCCCCGGCAGGTCAACGACCCTTTTTCCGTCCCCGGTGACCGTCCCCGACCGTCCCCGATGTTGGGCGTGCGGAAAGAGGCGTACCTCCCCTGGAATGCACTATGAACAGTGAGTTCTTCCTGTAGGGGGCATGGATGGGAGTTTTGTTGTCCCCGCCACAGGATTGGTGCCGTCGTCGGATTCTCTGTGAGGTCCCGCCACCTCTTCCTCCTCCCCGGCGGGTGTCTTCCGGCCACCCGTGCTCGGTCTGACTGGCGGTTTCCTGCGTGACCCTGCCGTGCCCCTAGCGTGTTACGTCGTCCTGTACCGGACCAGTTTTCAGCATTCCCGCGGTAACTCTGTCTGTCCTACCCCTGTGTCCTGCGCGTTCTGGTGAAGGTCATAAGTCCGGTATGGTGTCCGCCCCTGCCCGGTGTTGTTGATGTTGCGCGTCGGGGTCGGGGACAGTACCGGGGACGATAGAAACATGCTCCGAACTGCTGGGGACGTTGGGGATGGTCGGGGACGGTACCTTGCTGGGTGATCGTCCCCGACTGTGGCCTATAAAGGTGCCGCGCAGAACTCGGCGGTCGGTTCACCTACCCCGTTGTAGGTCTCATGCCGGGTG
>NZ_JBQSWV010000053.1:0-6421 GCF_052377495.1 Corynebacterium sp. AOP36-E1-14 | reverse complement strand
CCGGGGGTGCTCCGCGGTTGGGCGTGGCGCGGATCGTCAGTCCGCTTCCGGCCAGGTTTCTTCGCCGCAGGTCACACCAGTGTCCGCGATAGCCTCCGACGGCATCTCCGGGCACGTCGGGGGCACGCCCGGGGGGCCCTGGGTGATGTAGCTGATGACCAGCTGCGCGATCTCGATGAGCTGGTTGAACAGGTTTCCCAGGAACTCGAACATGGACGGTGTCTCCTCGTGTCGGTGTGCGGAACGGTCGGGGACCACGGCTAGGACGAGGCCGTGGCGTCCTCGGATTCGGCGCCGCTACCGGCCTCGGACAAGGTCAGGGCCGCGGCGACGACAAGTGTGCCGAGAGCGTTCCGGTCGCACACGGGGGACTCCTGACGGGTGGTTCGTGGGTGGTGTGGTGGTGTGGGCGCCACGTTGCGGGAGGGGACGTTAAGGTTCGCCTGGGTGAAAGTTAACCCACAACCGGTTAGTTTGGAAAACCATTTTCCGGGGGTTCTCTCTCCCCGCTCATTTCATGTCCGTCCCGCCCTGTACAACTGTTGCGGAAGGTTCGCGAGGAACAGGCACCGAAAGGAAGGTGAGAGCGCCATGGTCATGGGGCCCACGCACGCGATGTCGGGCGCGGCGGCAGGTGTCGTGCTCGCCGTCACGACGGCGCAGGCCACGGGTGTGCCGGCGGACGCCGGGACGGTGGTGGTGCTGGCCGGAGTCACCGCCGGTGCGGCGATCCTGCCGGACCTGGACCATCCGTCCGGGACCGCGGCCAGGACGTTGGGGCCGGTCAGCAGACTGCTGTCCGTGTTCGTCAACCGCCTGTCCTCGATGGTCGCCGAGGCCACCGGGGCGCGGGGCAGGCGCGTCGGCGGGCACAGGACGCTCACCCACACGCTCCTGTTCGCCGTGCTGCTGGCCGCCGCGACCTGGTGTGCGGTCGACCTGGGTGACAGCAGGGTGACCATCGGCATCTTCGCCGCCCTGGTCCTGCTGGCACTGCATTCGCTGGTGCGTCCGGTCGCCCAACGGTGGGGTTCGCTGGGGGCGGTGGTCATCGCGGTCGGCCTGACCCTGCTGGTGATGCGCGACCGGCCGGAGATGCTCACACCGGCGGTGATGTCCACCGCGGTCGGGCTGGGCTGTGTGGTGCACTGCGTCGGGGACGCGGTGACGCGCTCCGGGGTTCCGTTGTTCGCGCCGTTCGTGCCCGTGGGCGGGGACCGCTGGGGGTCGGTGCACCTGCTTCCGGGGCCGCTGAGGATCCGTGCCGCCGGATTCGGCGACACCGTGGCGATGGCCGTGTTCACCGCCGTGTTGGTGGGCGCCTGTGCGCTGGGGTGGAACCACGGCTTGATCGTGGGGTGAACCCGCGCGGGTATTCTCGTCAGGGACAGTAACCGGGCCCCGACTACGGCCCGGTCCGCGAACAGGAGGAAAGACCATGTCTGTACCCAAGGACACCGTTGAACGGTTCCGCGTCATCGCCGACGGTTTCACCGCCCAGACACGGGACAACGACTGGGACGCGCAGACCCCGTGCGCGGAGTGGACGGCCCGCGACATCGTCGGCCACCTGATCAGCTGGTTCGCCCCCGCCCTGGAGGACGTCGGAATCACGGTGAACATCACCGAGGACAAGAACTCCGACCCGGCGGCCGCGTGGGAACAGTTCGCCGAACTCGTCCAGGACACCCTGGAGGACGACGTCAAGGCGGAGGCGCTGGTCACCCGCGGCCCCATCCCTGGGCAGTCGCTGGAGACCAACGCGAAGGGGTTCTTCATCCCGGACGTGTTCATGCACACCTGGGACCTCGCCCGGTCGCAGGGCCGGGACGTGGAGCTGGACGAGGACTTCGCCGAGCGCAACCTCGGCGGTCTGCGCTCCCTGGGTGAGCAGTTGCAGGCACGCGGCGGGTTCGGCCCGCCGCAGGAGACCTCGGCGGACGCGACATCCACCATCCGCCTGATGGCCTACGTGGGCCGCGACCCGAACTTCGGTCTGGACTGAGCTCAGCCCTCGCCGAGGCGGGGGTCGCTGGGGCCGGGCAGGTAGCCGTCCTCCTGCGCGCGACGGAAGAGGTCCGTCTTCGCCGGGGCGGGGCGTCCGGCGTTCTGGTACTTCACCCGGATGCGCCCCAGGTAGTCGTTGACCGTCTCCTGGGAGATCCCGGTCAGGCGGGCGACCCGTTTGGCCGGCTCCCCGGAGGCGTACAGCTCGAGCACCTCGCGTTGGCGTTCGGACAGGTTGATCCCGTTGATCTGCGGGTCGGAGTCGATCGCCGCCGCCCATTCCGTGGACGGCACGGCGTAACCGTGTGCAGCGGCGCGCACGGCTCGCAGGATCACCTCGGGAAGCTCGGACTTCTGGACGATCCCCAGGACACCCGCCTTCAGTGCGCTGCGTACCAGGTACGGGCTCTCCATGGAGGAGAGCACGAGGATGTTGTGGGTGAGGGACTGCAGCCGGTGGACGTTCTCCTCGGGGTTCGAGTCGTCGGCGAGACGCAGGTCGAGGATGACCAGGTCCAGGCCGGCGGGGTTCTCCAGGCCGTAGATGAGGTCGCTCACCGAGGTGAACATGCCCGCCAGCTCGAGATCGGCGGCCGAGTCGATGAGGGACGAGAGGCCCCGCAGGGACAGCTCGTGGTCGTCGATGGCGGCGACGTTCAGGGCAGTTTCGCTCATGGAAGTACCATACAGTGCTTCACCGGCCTGCGACCGGTTCATCCTGAGATTGCAGTGAGGATCCGTCACAGTGGTAACGGCGGATACCGTCGTCGTCCGAGATCGTGGCGAACGTCGACCTGCCCCGGGGGAGGAGCCGTACGGTGACCGTCCCCGTGTCGGCGCGTGACAGGGCATCCAGGATGCGTCGGACCATCCCGTCGTGGAGCGCCTCGATGGGGCGGGGCACGATCGGTGACACCGTCGCGGCGTCGACGGGGCCGGCGGGGGCCTGCGCCGACGAGCGGTCGTCGATGAGCTGGACCGCGACACCGCGTCCACGCGCGTCCCATGCGGCGGTCCGTACGTCCGGCAGGTCCAGGAGCGGGGAGCGCATGGCGTCCCGCATCCGGAGTTCGGTCAGGCGGGCGAGCTCCTTGAGCCCGTCGTCGATGGTGGTGAGACCCGTCGTCGCCTCGACGAGAGGCGCCAGCTCCTCACGGAGAAGCTGGAGACGGTCCTGCCGGTAGGTGGTCGCCTCCTCTGCCGCGATGACGCGGAGCTCGGACTCGCGGAGCTTCTGGCGTGCCCCGGGGAGTCGGGCGAGCGTGTAGCGGGTTCCCAGGGTGAGCAGTGCGCAGGCCACGACCAGGAGGCTGGACAGGAGGACCTGCACCGCCTCGAGACTGCGGTCGGGGGTGCCGGGCAGCGCCGACATGACCTCGATGGCCAAGGCACCGGCGAGGAGTGCGAGCAGGGCTGCGACGGGTCGTCCCCGCAGCGCCAGCAGGGCGCAGATCAGTGAGGCGGCGGTGATGTGCCAGTCGTGGCTCCATTCCGGTGCGGACGAGAGGTCCTGCCATCGCCCCGCCTCCATCAGCAGGACGACACCGACGCCGACGATCCAGGCGCGGGACGCCGCGACCCGGTAGGTGTGTCCACTGACGATCACCGCGACGAGGGCCACCGCGAGGACGGTGGTCACGAGGTTCGCGGTGGACGTCGGGTGGCCGTTGATGATGTTGAGCAGTGTGAAGATCACGGCGACCGCCGCACCGTAGGGGACGCCGAAAACGTAGCTGAGGTGCATGAGGTCGTAGTTCCGCATGCCGGCCGAGTTGAACCGGGACGCGCGGATGTTGGGGTGGGGTGTTCGGCCGGGTGGCGGATGTCCGCCGGCGGATTCCGTGCGCCGGGCGTCGCGCCAGGTGAGCTCCACGGTCGTGCCGTTCCCGGGGGCCGAGGTGACGGTGGCGGTACCTCCGTCCGTGGCCTCCATACGCCCCAGGATGGAGATGCGGATGCCCGCGGCGGTGGGGCGGACGTCCCCGGTGAAGAAGCCGGGCCCCTCGTCGGTGTAGCGCAGGTGGAGGGTGGAGTCGGTCAGGCTGACGTGGCAGTGCCGGCGGACGTGTGGCCCGGCGTGCTGCCGGGAGTTCTTCGCCATCTCGGCGACGGCCATGGTGATGTTCGCCCCGGCGACCCCGGGCAGCGTGAGGGAGGTGCCCTCGTCGGCGGTGATGGTGCAGTCGGGTGTGTGTTGGCGGATGGTGGTGGTCACCGCCTCGATGAACTGGTCGGCGGACATGTCCCCGGCTTCGTCGAAGACAGGGGTCAGACGCAGGCCGACGGGTTCGGTGGGGAAGATGCCCTGGGTGATCCCGCTGAGGGTGGACAGGACGTTGTCGTGCACCAGCGCCGTGAATTTCGTGGTCTCCTCCGCCCTGGCGCGGGCCCTGGTGGCGGCGATGTTCTCCGCATGCGACTTGTTGCCGGCGGCGTCGATGAACCGGGCGAGCTGCAGGGTCGCACAGACGATGACGACCAGGGGCAGTGAGTAGACCAGCGCCAGGCTGACCTCCGTGGCCACACTCAGGGGGTCGGAACGATGCTCCAGGACCGCCGCTGCCAGGGTCGTCCCGCCGACCAGCAGGAAGAATCCCGCGATGCCTGGTGCGAGTGGGACGGTGAGGGCGAAGGCGATCGCCGGAAGAGCGCTGAAGACCGCGAACCACATTCCGGACGCCGCGGGAGCGCCGTCGGTGACCGTCTGGATGATGAACAGGGCCAGGGCGGCGGGGAGTGAGGCGGCGGACAGACGGAGCGAGAAGACGAGGAGGTCGCGGCGTCCGATCACTGCTGCGGTGGCGAGCAGGGCGTTCGCCAGTGCGAAGAGTGTGGCCGTGGCCACCGGGTACCAGTGGCTGAAGAACGATTCCACGGTGAAGTGCGCGGTGAGAGCTCCGGCCTGCCAGAGTGGCCAGGTCAGCGCGATCGCCAGGGTGGCGTTGCGCAGGATGGCTGTCTCGATGGCGGTGGGCGGGGGTTTACGCCGGGACATGATGCTGTGGGGTCTCTGGTGCGCCGGACCCCCGGCTCACACATGTGAGCCGGGGGTCCGAGCGGCAAGCGTCTCTGAGGTAAGAGACCTTAGAGGACGGAGCCGAGGCCCGCGAGGACGCCGCCGAGTCCGGCGACGAGGCCGCCGACGAGGGCGGTGACGGAGGTGAGGAGGCTGCTGACGATACCCATGAGAAGGTCCTTTCGAAAGGTGTACTGGTGGACCGCTGCGGGGCGGGAGAGCCTGAAGGACTTCAGTTCGTCACAGCGACAACTTCTACCATAAACATTCTTCGACAAACTTTCCAGTCAGGGGACTGTCAGGCTTTGTCGGGCCAGGCGGTCAGCGGGTTGTTGTCCGAGGCCGTTGCCCGGAGCGTTGTCGATCAGCTGGATGCGAGCGACCCGAGGCTGCCGACGAGCGAGGAGCTGGACGAGGAGCTGGACGAGGAGCTTGCAGGAGGGAGGCTTCCGTCTCCGTCGTCATCTTCGTCTGTGACGGTGACGGTGCCGATGTTGATCTCCATGCGCTGGCACGGGTTGTCGGCGGCGTACAGGAACTCGTAGTTCACGTTGTCGAACAGGGGCTGGATCGTGTCCCCAGGGGTCACGACCTGGGGGAAGGCCTGGCGTTCGGTGCTGCCGCGTTCCACGATGTACTGGTCGCAGTAGTCGGGCTGATAGCCCTGGGTGATCCACTTGTCTTCGACCCTGGTCGTGATGCTGGAGGAGTATCCGGTCACGGTGATCGGGGCATCGGAACTGTTTGTCACCGAGTAGGCGACGTAGAACGTCGTTCCTGGGGAGATGCCACGGGAGTAGGGCTCGTCATTCGCGGGGTTGAACAGCGCAAGGCCCTCCACGGTGAGTTCGGCAGGCTGTGGTGCGGCGGTGGCGGTGCCGACGCCTGCAGCTGCGAGCGTGGCGATGAAGGTGGCGGCTGCGGTCCTGGTGATCGTGCGACGAAGAATGTTCATGTCTAAAACATAGACCGCGGAGCGGTCGGCGGAGGCCCTGATTATTGGGGGCATCCGGTCTCTGGTAGCTACAGCTGAAGGACCCTGCCCCGGAGGGCAGGGTCCTTCTGTTGGTTCGCGCTTGTCGCGTCCGGGGCGGATCAGAAGCCGACGATGGAGCCGCCGACCAGCATGATCGCGCCGATCAGGACGGTGCCGACGAGGGTGACGATGGAGCCGATGATTGCAAGCATGACACTGGCCTTTCAGGCAAGGTGAATGTGGTGGGTGGTGCTCGCGGTGTCGGCTTTGGGGGCTTCTATCCGCTTACCTAGGATATCGCCAATCGGACAAGTACGTTACCTGGCAAAAGGACACAATTAATGGGGGCTTCCGGCCAGGAATTCGGGGATGTAGGGCGCGGGGTATTTGCTTTGGTCGATTGCCCGGGAAACCACGAAAGC
>NZ_JBQSWV010000052.1:0-6446 GCF_052377495.1 Corynebacterium sp. AOP36-E1-14 | reverse complement strand
GCTCAGTCCTTGACCTCGGTGGCGTGCAGTTGCTCGTCGAGGTCCTCCGGGTCGAGGTTCGCCTCGGAGAACGTCGAGTTCAGCGGCAGCCGCAGGTCCAGGTCGGTGCCCGGGCACAGTTCGATCTTGCCCTCGGCGAGGGTGAAGTCCAGGACGTGCCCGCCGACGGTGCGGCCGTCGTCGATGAAGTGCACGTGGCACCCCGGTACCGAGATGCCCTTCTCGAACACCGGCGTACGGAAACCGGCGATGACCCCGGAGACGTCGGTGAAGTGCTGTTCGGCGTCGTCGCCGACGGCCTGCGTCATCGGCGGGTACGGCTTCGACTGACGCACCACGGTGCGGGTCGTGACGTCGCTGAAGCGTCCGGTGATGCGCACGGCGTACATGTAGTTCGCCGAGGGGGTCATCTCGTCGATGAAGTCGGAGAGCTCGGAGCGCCGGATGTTCTCCGGTGCCCGACGCCGGATCCGCGGCACGAAGTTCGTCGCTACCGCGTAGGGGCTGCGTGCCTCCAGGTCGGCGCGGGTGGCGCTGCCGTCGTGTCGCAGCTGGTAGCAGGTGCCGTCGATGATGACCATCTCCCCGTCCAGGGCGTCGAACGTGCCCAGGCCGAAATTGCCCTTGCCGAGCAGCTCGCCGACGGTCATCTCACCGTCGTAGATGCCGTCGAGCAGGGCGGTCATCAGGGAGTTCTGGAAGATGGTGTGCCGGGTGACGGGGCGGTCAGTCATGCCACCCAGGGTAACCGTCACCCGCCCTACACGGCAGGACCGTCACCAGGCGTAGGACATCGGGGCCTCCCCCGGGCCGGGCCAGATGCGGTCCAGCTCGTCCAGCGTGGCCTGGTCCAGGGTCACGCCCAGCGCATCGACCGCGGCGTCGAGGTGAGCGACCGTACGCGACCCGGCGATCAGGGTGGACACCGCTGGCTGGTGCAGCAACCAGGCCTGCGCGACCTCTGCCGGGGTGTGGCCGAGTCGTGCGCACAGTGCCTCGTAGGCCTCGAGCTGCCCGGCGAGCGCACCATATTGCTCACCGAGGGCACCGCGACGCTCGGTGTGCTCGCCGTCCTTCGGCCGGCCGGCCAGCAGCCCCGCGTCCAACGGGCTCCACGGGATGAGGCCAACTCCGAAGTACTGCAACGCCGGGATGAGCTCCTGCTCGACCGCGCGGTTCGCCAGGTTGTAGATGCTCTGCTCGGAGACCAGCCCCATGAAATTGCGCTGACGGGCGGTCATCTGGGCGGTGGCGACGTCCCAGCCCGCGTAGTTGCTCGAGCCGACGTAGGTGATCTTCCCTTCGGCCACGAGCTGTTCCATGGCCTGCCAGATCTCCTCGAACGGGGTCGCCCGGTCGACGTGGTGCATCTGGTAGACGTCGATGTGGTCGGTCTTCAGTCGCCGCAGGCTCGCCTCGCAGGCGCGTTTGAGGTGGTAGGCCGACAGGCGACGGTCGTTGGGCCCCAGCCCCATCGGCTGGTAGGCCTTGGTGGCCAGCACGATGTCGTCACGCCTGCCGGACCTGGCCAACCAGTTGCCGACGATCTCCTCGGAGGTCCCGTAGCCCTGCGCCATGTCCGGCGACTGGGGACCGCCGTAGACGTCGGCGGAGTCGAAGAAGTTCACGCCGCGCTCCACGGCGCGGTCCATGATGCCGAAGGCGTCGTCCTGGCCGGTGGCGTCGCCGAAGTTCATCGTTCCCAGCCCGATCCTGCTGACGAGGAGTCCGGACCGGCCGAGGTGTGCGTACTGCATAGTCGTGTCGCTCATGGTCCCGACGATACGTACGTGCACCCGATCTCCGCCCCGATGCGTTCCAGGATCGGCAGCGGGTTGCGCATGCACTCCGCCACGTCCGGTTCGTGGTCGGTGAGGGCGTGGATGGCGGTGAAGAGACCACCGTCGTCGGACGCCGCGAGCCGGTTCTCCCCGCACACCGCGATGACAGGAACGCCTTGATCCCCGTGGACACGGTGGTCACGGTGGCCACGGGCGCGTTCGGCGACACCGGCCGGCGCCTTCCCGCTGAGCGTCTGGGAGTCGATGCGCCCCTCCCCGGTGACGACCAGGTCAGCCCGTCCCAGGGCGTCGGCGAACCCGGTCTCCTCGAGGATCAGCTCGACCCCGGAGCGCATCTGCGCGCCCGCCAGCGCCATGGCCATGAACCCGAGCCCACCGGCGGCGCCGGCGCCGGGGCGTCCCGCCACGTAGGACGTCCCGAGCGCGTCCTCGACGACGGTGGCGAAGTGCGCCAACGCCGCGTCCACGTCGGCGACGTCGCCTGCGGCGATGCCTTTCTGCGGTCCGTAGACCGCGGCCGCACCGTCCGGCCCGCACAGCGGGTTGCGCACGTCCGAGGCGATCACGACCTCGACCTGTGCCAGGCGCGGGTCGAGGTGGCTGAGGTCCACGACCCGGACGTCACCGAGGTCGGCCACGGAGTCCACGCTGGAGCAGTTCACGCCGGGGAACTCCACGCCGAGGGCACGGGCCATGCCGAAGCCGGCGTCGGTGGTGGCGCTGCCGCCGAGGCCGAGGATGATGCGCCGGGCGCCGTCGTCGAGGGCAGCGCGCACGAGCTCGCCGACGCCCCAGGAACCGGCGGCCCGGGCGTCCTGCGCCGAGGGGGTCGCGCCGCCGGGCGAGACCATGTCCAGCCCGCAGGCGCGGGCGACCTCGATCACGGCGGTGGGGACGGCAGGCGCTGAAGACTCGGTTGTGTCGGTACCCAGCGCGTACTCGGCGTCCACCGGCCTCCCGCCGGAGTCGCGTACGCGGGCGGTGCGGCGACGGAAGCCGAGGTCGTCGAATACCTCGAGTGTGCCGTCACCGCCGTCGGCAAGGGGCCTGATCAGCACGCGGCAGCCGGTGGACTCCAGTCCGCGGCCCAGTGCGGAGGCCACCGCGCGCGACGACGCCGACCCCTTGAACTTGTCGCAACAGATCAGGACGGTCGGCGTCATCGGTTATCCGGGGGTACGGCCGGAACAGGAGTGGTTAGGCCTTGGCCTTGGCGTCCTGCACGCGCTGCTTCAGGGCGCTGAACTGCTCCCAGACCTCCTCGGGGACCTTCGGGCCCAGGAAGGTGAGGTACTCGGCGTTGTCCTCGATGTCGCTGGCCCACTGCTCCGGCGGTGCGGTCAGGGAGGTGCGGATGTCCTCCTCGGGCTCGGTGACACCGTCGAGGTCCAGGTCCTCGTAGCGGGCGGTGTGGCCGACCACGGTCTCGTCGGCGCCGACCTGCCCCTCGATGCGCTCCACGATCCACTTGAGCACGCGGCTGTTCTCGCCGAAGCCGGGCCACAGGAAGCGGCCGTCGTCGCCGCGGCGGAACCAGTTGACCAGGAAGACGTCCGGCATCTTGTCGCCGCCGCGCTTGCCCATGTCGATCCAGTGCTGCAGGTACTCACCGGCGTTGTAGCCGATGAAGGGCAGCATGGCCATCGGGTCGTGGCGCAGGGTGCCCACGGCACCTTCCTGGGCGGCGGTCTGGCCGGAGGCCATCAGCGCGCCGACCATGGTCGCGTGCTCCCAGTCGTAGGTCTGGGAGACCAGCGGCACGGTGTCGGCACGGCGACCACCGAACAGGATGGCGTCGACCTTCACGCCCTTCCAGTCGTCGAACTCCGGTGCGGCGACCGGGCACTGGGCCAGCGGCACGCAGTAGCGGGAGTTCGGGTGCGCGGCCTTCTCGTCGGACTCGGGCGTCCAGTCGTTGCCCTTCCAGTCGATGAGGTGGCCGGGGGTCTCCCCGCCGATGCCCTCCCACCACACGTCGCCGTCGTCGGTGAGCGCGACGTTGGTGAACAGGGTGTTGCCGGCCTCCATGGTCTCCATGGCGATCGGGTTGGAGCCGTAGCTGGTGCCCGGGGCCACGCCGAAGAAGCCGTTCTCCGGGTTCACGGCGTAGAGGTGGCCGTCCTCGCCGAACTTCAGCCAGGCGATGTCGTCGCCGACGACCTGGGCCTTCCAGCCCGGCACGGTCGGGGTGATCATCGCCAGGTTGGTCTTGCCGCAGGCGGACGGGAAGGCGCCGAGGATGTGGTAGTCCTTGCCCTCCGGGCTGGTCAGCTTCAGGATGAGCATGTGCTCGGCGAGCCAGCCCTCCTCCTTGGCCATGACCGAGGCGATGCGCAGGGCGTAGCACTTCTTGGCCAGGATGGCGTTTCCGCCGTAGCCCGAGCCGAAGGACCAGATCTCCTTGGTGTCGGGGAACTGGGTGATGTACTTGGTGTCGTTGCACGGCCACGGCACGTCCTGCTCGCCGGGCTCCAGCGGGGCGCCGACGGAGTGCAGGCAGCGCACGAAGGCGCCGTCGGTACCGAGCTTGTCCAGGGCCTCCTGGCCCATTCGGGTCATCACACCCATGGACAGCACCACGTAGGCGGAGTCGGTGAGCTGCACGCCGAGCTTGGGCTCGGGGTCGCTGATCGGACCCATGCAGAAGGGCACCACGTACATGGTGCGACCGCGCATGGAACCGGCGAAGTGCTCGGACATCTCCTGCTTCATCGCCGCCGGCGGCGCCCAGTTGTTGGTGGGGCCAGCACCCTCCTGCTTCTCGGAGCAGATGAAGGTACGCGACTCCACGCGGGCGACGTCCGCCGGGTTCGAGCGGGCGAGGAAGCTGTTGGGACGCTTCTCCTCGTTGAGCTTGGTCAGCGTGCCGGCGTCGACGAGCTCACCGGTCAGACGGTCCCACTCCTCGCGGGAGCCGTCGACGAAGACCACGCTCTCCGGCTGGAAGAGTTCGACAGCCTCGGAGATCCAGGCGAGGAGTTCCTCGTGCTGGGTGGGTGGCTGGCCGACGAGCCCGGGGATGGTCATGAAAACTCCTGACGAGATGTGTTTTGAGAACGGTGCGTTCTTGTGTGTCTGGTTAGTTCTGCGTCTCCCCAGACTAACCCCAGTTCCCCCTGTCCACACATTCCCACCCGCGCGGGTCCCACGAACCACGTCCGTTTCCGGGGGTGGACGGGGGGACGTCGTACCACTCGCCGTCCCGTCGCCCCTGCTCCGCGCCGTGTTCGCCCTGTTCCGTGTGTTCTTCACCGAGCATACTCTCCCCGGTACCTTCGCCGTTAGTTGTGATAGAAGACACATCTGCCGATATCTCCGTCACACCCCTCACCCCGGCCATGCAGTCCTGCCGACGCCACGACGACCACCCGCCGTCGAAGGTGACCACCGAGACGGCGTCCACCCGCCCGTCGCCGTCGGTGTCCGAGCAGATCGTCATGCCCGTGTCATCGCTGAGCGTGACGGACTCCTCGACCCCCGCGACCTCCTCCAGCCCGTCGAGCACGTGCGACGCCGGCAGGCCGAAGGTCTCGTCGCCCAGGTCCAGCAGCAGGCCGTCACCGACACCGCCCACCTGAGCGGGGTCGACCGGGTCCAGCCCGGACGCCCCGGGGAACAGGGGGAAGCCGTCCGCCCCGAACTCCCAGCCGCTCATGACACGGCCCCCTTAACCTGGCCCTTAACCTTGCCCGCCACCGTGCCGGCGACGGGCGGGACGACGAGTCGGGCGACCACGTCGGTCACCGTCGCCGCCCAGTGGCGCCGCAACGTCGCCGCCAGGCGCGCCGCCTCACGCTCCCGGCGCGCGGCACGTCCCGCCCACCAGCGTGCCCCGGCGGTCGCACCCGCCACCAGGGCGCCCGCCGCGACGGCGGCGAGCAACGAATCCGTCAGACGCAGGACGCCCGCAGCCGCGGCCACACCCGCGCCGAGTGCCGCGGCCGCGGTCACCAGGCGTCCGGGCACCCCAGACGTAGAGGACGTGCCGGGGCCGCCGGACGCCCCGGCGTCCTGCGGTGGTTCCGCAGGTGCCAGGTGCGGCATGTCCACGCCCTGTTCGAGCACGGTGACGGTGAGCCTCGCACGGAAGCGTGCGTCCAGCTCGCCGGCGCCCACACCGGCGGCCGATCCGTCCCGCACGTCGAGACCGTCCAGCAGGACGGTGGCGGCGCGGTCGGCGGCCAGGCGCACGGCGATGCGCACCCGGTCGAGACGTTCGGCGTCGGCACGGCGGGCGTCCGCCTCCCACCGGTCGGCGTCCGCCCACATCCCGTCGAGCACCCCGCTCAGCCGGGCCAGCTGCCCCGGTTCGGCGGCGGAACCGCCCTCCCACGTGCAGTGCACCACGCCGACCTCGTCGGCGAGCGCGTGGGCCGACGCCGGGGCGTAGAGCACGACCACGCCCATCGCGTCGCGCACCGCGCGCAGCACCTCGAGGTCGGCACCGCCAGCACCATCAGCACCGCTGCCACCGTCCGGCGGCACGACCGCCACGACCCCGTCCGCCTGCCCGGGGCCCGCCCCGGCGACGTAGGTGCGCCGGATACTCCCCCCGGTACGGGCGTCCAGTGCCCTGACACCCGCCGTAACCTGCTCGACGACCCGCGCGTCCGGGCCGATCACAGAAATGACCGTCACACTTCC
>NZ_JBQSWV010000051.1:0-6621 GCF_052377495.1 Corynebacterium sp. AOP36-E1-14 | reverse complement strand
TCCGGTGCCACCATTTTTAGGGGCAGGGCGGTGTCGGGCGTGGAGCGGCGCGGACGCAGCAACCCCGCAGGTTGGTCGAACCAACCTGCGGGGTTGCTCTGTGCCGGGCCCTGGCCCGGGCAGGATCTGTCAGATCAGGGGATCAGGTCGACGATCGTGCCGACGAGGCCGGCGTCGATCAGTCGCAGCACGAGGTCCAGGGCGCCCGGGGTGTTGGCGATGAACGCGAATACGGCGATGATGTCGGTGATGCTCACCCCGGCATCCTGCAGGGCGGTGAAAATGGTGATGATGTCACCGACGCTCACGCCCGCGTCCAGCAGGGCGGTGACGACGGTGACCACGGTGCCGATCTGACCGCCGGAGATGCTGCCCAGATCACCCAGATCGCCCAGGCTTCCGGTGACGTCGGTGGGCAGTGAGGAGGTGGGGGTGGTGTCCTGCGTGTCGGCCACGGCGGTGGGCGCGAACACGAGGGCGGGGGTGACGACGACGGCGGCGAGACCCGCCTTGATGCGGCGGGAGACGGGAGGGAGGGTCATGGCCCCTACTTTCATGCGGTGAAGTGGATGGGTTCACAGACTAGCAGTGTCGCCGAACCGTCGTCCACGGTAAACCCGCAGCGCACAGTTGTACGCCTAGCGCCTCGAGGCGGACAGTCCCGTCCCCACCACCCCGGCGCACACCAGGGCGCAGGCCGCGACGACGACCAGCGAGACCGCGTAGTCCTGTCCGCCGGTCACCGCGGCGAGCACCGTGGGCAGCAGGAACCCCGGGTAGGCCACCGAGTGGTAGATGCCGGTCATCGCGGCCAGCTCGTCCGGCCGGGCCAACGCCTGGGCCAGCAGCAGCCCGGCCACCAGGCAGATGCCGAAGGCCGCGCCCAGCACCACCGCGGTGACGAAGGCCAACGGCAGACTGCCCGTCGCCGCCGTCACAGCGGCCAGCGCCATGCCCAGGAAGATCAGCAGCAGTCCGGTCGGCAGGGCACGGCCGCGGGTCACCCGGTTGAGCCAGCCGACGGCGGGCTGGACAGCCGAGCCGGTACCCAGGGTGAGCACCGTCAGCACGGTGGCGAAGATGGTGGTGTTGTCGCCGAGACGGTGCTCGAAGACGGTCGGCAGCACCGCGTAGGCCACGCCCGCCGCGGCGAAGACCCACGGTGCGGCGGGTACGATGATGCGCAGGAACGGACGCCGGGCGTCCGGCGACAGGCGCAGGTCGGCCCACCAGGGACGCGACGGGGCGTCCTGCCCGGATGTGTCGGACGCGTCGGACGCGGCACGCGCCCGCACCGTCTCCGGGCAGCGCAGCGTGGGCACCAGGGCGACCAGGCAGAGCAGCAGGTGCAGCACGTACGGTGTCTCCGCAGGCCATGGCCCCCACTGCGCCAGGCAGCCGGTCACCCCGGCACCGATGGCGAAGCCCAGGGTGATCGTCAACGAGGAGCGTTGCGCGCCGGCGGTGATCTTCGCCTCCGGGTCGTACTCACGGCCGGAGAGCTCCTTGATCCAGCTGGAGCCCACGGACATGCCCACGCCCACGCCGACGCCGGCGAACAGGCGTCCGATGCACAGGACGGTGAAGGACGTCATCCCGCAGGCCAGGATCACGCTGCCGAGGGCGGCGGCGGCCAGACCGACGAGCATCACGCGGCGTCGGCCGTGGCGGTCCGACAATGCCGCGGCGACGAGCAGGCCCGGGATCAGGCCGAACACGTACATGCCCAGCAGCAGGTTGACCTGCCAGGCGACGTAACCGCCGAGGCTCTCGTAGAGGTGCAGCAGCGGGGTGAAGTGGTTGCCGCCCCATGCGAGGAGGAAGACGGCGGGAACGGGCAGCGTCCAGAAGCGGTTCGGGCTCACCGTGCCACCTCGTAACGGCCGTGCATCCCGGTGAGGTGCGCCTGGATGAGGTCCTCGAAGGCGCTCACGTCGCCGCGGGAGACCGCGTCGGTCAGGGCGGTGTGCTCGTCGATGACGGCGTCGAGGTTGCCGGCCATCGAGCGCACGGCCAGGAAGGTCAGCCGTGCGAGACGCGGGGCCAGCAGCCCGGAGATCTCGGTGACCACGCGGTTGTCGTCGAAGTGGATGATGTGCGAGTGGAAGGCGAAGTCCAGGTCGGCGAAACGTTCGGGGTCGTCGGTGCTGCCGCGCTGCTCGGCGACGGTGTCGGCGAGCAGGCCGGCCAGGCGGGTGCGGGCGGCGGGGTCGTCGGCGGTGCGTCGGACGATGTCGGTCTCGAGCATGGAGCGCACCGTGAGCAGCTCACGGCGTTCGCGTTCGGTGGGCACGGTCACGGTGGCGCCCTTCTTCGGGGCGATGCGCACCAGGCCCCAGGCCTGCAGGCGCAGCATGGACTCGCGCACGGGGGTGCGACTCACACCGCAGCGGGTGGCGACGTCAACCTCGGTGAGGGTGGTCCCGGCCTCGAGGGTTCCTTCGACGATCTGGCACGCGAGGTCGTCGGCGACGCGGCCGGCGATCGAACGTTCTGGTGTCGCCGGTATCCACGCCGGCGGGTTCTCGCGTCTGTAATGCATGCATCAAAGAATACATCGCACCGTTATGAGGCATCGGCCAGGGTCTCGCTGGCGGTGCGGGGCACGAAAAGGGGAGGACACCGCATGTGCGGTGACCTCCCTGCGGGGTAGGACGTGCCGGGTGACTACTCGGCGGCGTCGGCGTCTCCTGCGTCGCTGTCGCTGTCGCCGGCGTCGCCGCCGAGGGAGCCGGTGACCGATCCGATCACGTCGCCGACGGTGGCGTCACCGTCGTTGACCACGGAGATGATGTCGAGGATGGTCTGCAGCGACACGTCGCCGCCGAGCACGTCGCTCAGGATCGAGGCGACGGCCTTCCAGTCGGCGTCGGCCAGCGAGGATGCGGCGTCCGAGGAGCTGATGTCGCCGGGCAGCGAGCCCTCGGAGGAGCCCTCGCCCTCGCCGCTGTCGTCGGAGAGTGCCGGGGCGGAGGAGTCGGCAGTGGGGGTCTCGGTCTCGTCGGCGACGGCGGCCGGGGCGGCGAGAACGAGGGCGGGGGCCAGAGCGACGGCGGCGATGCCGGTGCGCGACAGGCGGGTGAAACGACGGGTGGAGATGCTCATGGTGGATCCTTCCGTGTGAGGGGTGGCTTATGTCTGCGAAGTGTAGGGCACGCTACCGACCGGTGTCCAGAGGTTCTTTCTCTCCCTTATCTAATTCCCCGGGCTACTTCCCCGGAAGGACGCCTCGGCGGTCGCGGGCAGAACATCAGAGGTCGGGTACCACGGGCGGTCGTCGCGGGCGAGGACGACGGCGCCGTCGATGTCGCCGTAGGCGGCGATCACACGGCGTGCGGGATCCCCGAAACCGTGGGGGAGACGCCCGTCGTGACGTCCTGCCAGGTCGTCGCCGGCGGCGGCCACGTCCGTGACGCCGCGGCCGATCTCGGCGACGCCGAGCAGCGTCGGGGCGTCCTGCGCGTCCTGCGGGGCGGGTGGGACAGGTCGGTCGGCGTGCTCGATGAGTTCGAAGACGGAGTTCTCCGGGCCGGCGAAGTAGACCGAATGGCTGGCCCAGTTCCCGCCGCGCTCGACGACGGTGGTGCCGTCGTCGTCGAGTTCGAGCAGGGGCCGCCCGGTGTCGGCCACGATGGAGGACGCAGCGTCCCCGATGGTGCCGGTGGGGATCGCGAAGGCGAGGTGGTGGCCCCGTTCCGCGGGGTCGGACGCACCGGCGGCGAAGCGCAGTGCCGTCCAGCCGAGCTGGACGGTGTCGCCGGTGTCGCCGGTACGCGCGGCGCCGAGGCGGCGGAGGGTGGTTTCGAACCAGGAGGTCCACCGCGCTGGCTCGTGGACCGGGAGGGTGATCTCGTGGAACTTCATGGGCCCGAGTGTAGGGGCGCGTGCATCACCCGTGCCGTGACTGATGGTCATGGCTGTGAACTGCAGTGACGCATGATGTTGGCGTTCCCTGGCAATTCCCCCGGGGGTATCGCTATTTCCCGAGGGCTCCTTGTAGCGTCGCCGTCGGACAGGAGGATTCCCCGAATGAAGAAGCTGCAGAAGCCGAAGAACATGAAGAAGAGCCTCACCGCCCTCGCCCTCAGCGCCGGCGTGGTGACGTCTCTGACCGTGGCCGTGGCGCCGAACGCCGCCGCCGACCCGGAGAGCTGCACGCCCTACGGTGACACCGCCGCGCTGTCGTGCTCTGTGCACTCGGAGTCGATGGACCGCGACTTCAACGTGGTCGTACGCCCCTCCCACACCGAGGGTAACCCGAAGGTCGCCCAGTTCATCGACGGTGCGGACTCCACCGACACCAACGGCTGGGTCACCGCCGGCGGGGCACTGGAGGCCCTGGACGGCGAGGACGCCACGCTGGTCTTCCCCGCCATGGACCCGTGGAGCTGGGTGCAGGACTGGGACGGCGTGCCCGCCGCCCAGTTCGAGACCTTCATGAGCCAGGAACTGCCCGACTACCTGGAGTCCGAGTTCGGCGTGCCGAACGGTGGACGCGGCACCACCGGTGTGACGGGGCTGAGTTCCGGGGCGTACGGGGCGATGAACCTGGCCGCGAAGCACCCGGACATGTACTCCTCGGTGTACGCGCTCAGCGGGCTCTACGACCCGGGCATGCCCGTGCAGCGCGCCGTGATCGACGGCACCTCCACGCTGAACAGCGGCAACGAGGAGGCCCCGTGGGCCAATGAACAGGTGCGCGCGGAGAACAACCCCACGCTGAACATCGACGCGTTGACCATGCCGGTCATCGTGAGTGCGTCGACCGGCATCACGAACTTCGCCGGCGACCTGGGCCCCGACCCCGTGGCCACGGTGGTGCGCGGCGGGCCGTTCGAGGCAGGCTCGATGGTGATGACCGCGGAGTTCCAGGCGCGCGCCGCCCTGGCCGGACGCGACAACATCGAGTTCCACTACGACATCATCGGTGCCCACGCCTGGGACACCTGGCGTCGGGCGTCCTTCGAGCAGGGCAACACGTACACCTTCATGGACCGGATCTGACTCGAATCTGACTCTTCCGGTCGCGCCGGTGTCGCGGCGTTCGTAGGATCCCAGGGGTAACTCTCCTCCTCTCCTCTTCTTCCCCAGGATCCTCACTGTGCCTCTCACCATGAAGACATCCCGCAGGACGTCCCTCTCCGCCCTGGTCGTGTCGATCGCCGTGTTCGTCACCCTCGCGCCGCCGGTTGCGGCGGACCCCGCCGCCGATGCGTCGGACGCCGCGGCGGCCGCGCCGCGCATCTCGCCGGACGGGTGCACGCGCATCGCGGCGTCCGACGCCCTGCGCTGCACCGCCCACTCCGAGGCCATGGACAGGGACATCCCTGTGCTGGTCAGGCCGTCTCTGAGGGCGGGGAGCAGGGAGGTCGCCACGTTCCTCGACGGGGCGAACAACAGCGGTTCCAACGGCTGGCTGAGCACCATCAAGGTGCACCGCGAACTCGCCGACGACGACGCCACCCTGGTCTTCCCCGTGATGGACCCGTGGACCTGGACGCAGGACTTCGACGACGTGGACGCCGTGCGCTACGAGACCTTCG
Source organism: Corynebacterium sp. AOP36-E1-14 (assembly GCF_052377495.1). NCBI lineage: Bacteria > Bacillati > Actinomycetota > Actinomycetes > Mycobacteriales > Corynebacteriaceae > Corynebacterium > Corynebacterium sp. AOP36-E1-14. Next base: position 1,078 of record NZ_JBQSWV010000051.1, on the reverse strand, counting down.
TCGCCGAGGAACTGCCCGACTACCTGGAAGGCACCTTCGGCGTGCCGGACGGTGGACGCGGCAGCACCGGTGTGGCCGGGCTGAGCTCCGGGGCGTACGGGGCGATGAACCTGGCGTCGAAGTACCCGGGGCAGTACAACGCGGTGTGGGCGATGAGCGGGCTCTACGACCCCGGCATGCCCGCGCAGAAGGCGGTAGTGGACATCTCCGCGCGCGGACGCTCCGAACACCACGCCGTGCCGTGGGCGTCGGGTGACAGCGTGAAGGACAACAATCCCACGCTGCGCCTGGAGAACCTGACGATGCCGGTGATGGTCAACGCCGCCAGCGGGGTGCCGAACCTGGGCAACCTGGGGCCCGACCCGTTGGCGGTGGTCTTCGAGGGTGGTCCGTTCGAGTTCGGGTCGATGGTGTTCACCCGCGAACTGGAGCTGCGCACCAGATTGCGCGGCATGGACAACGTGCACTACCGCTACGACCTCCTCGGCGCGCACGACTGGGACACGTGGATCCGCGCGGCGCTGGACGATGACGGTGCGCGCCGCTTCATGGACGCGGTGCTGGGGGAGGACGGTTCCGGGGACGGCTCGGCCGCCGGGAGCGCCGGCGGCTCGAGCGGGCCGGGGGCGTCGTCGTAGGAAGGGGCGGTCGTGAGGGTCATGTCCGCCTCGACGCGGGTGCGGAGCTGAGGCCGCGGGGCGGCTGTGTTCCGAACTCGACTGTCACTCTATGTCGTGACGCCGTCGGTGATGGTTATCGCAGTGTCACTGCAGTGCCGGAGGCGCAGACCATCATCATGCCGCCCTGGCCGAGGTTCTCGTAGTCCAGGTCGACGCCGATGATGGCGTGGGCGCCCAGCTCGGAGGCGCGCTGGACCATCTCGCCGATTGCGGTTTCCCGGGCCCGAGTCACCTCGCCCTCGTAGCTCTTGCTCCGGCCGCCGACGAGGTTGCGGAAGCCGGCGCCGATGTCCTTGAACATGTTGATGCCGGCGATGGTCTCTCCGGAGACGACGCGGAGGTACTCGGCGACCTCGCGGCCTTCGATGCTGTTGGTCGTGGTGACGATCATGGGACGG
>NZ_JBQSWV010000050.1:0-8291 GCF_052377495.1 Corynebacterium sp. AOP36-E1-14 | reverse complement strand
GGCCCGCGTCGTCACGCCGGAAGCCGGGTCCATCCTCCGTCCGGCGCGGGCGAACAGCACGCCCGCGACAGCGGTCCACGCGAGCGCAACCACCACCCTGGGCGCCACCTCGCCGACGACCGGGACAACCACGACACCCGTGCCCACGTAGCCCAGGACAATCAGGTTGGCGACCACGACCATCACGGAGATGACCCGGCGACCTGCACCCTTTTGCGTCACAGTGACGCTCAGGCCGGACAAGGTCATCGCCACGGTCACGAACCCGCAGTTCGCCGCCACGCAGAGCGCGCCCATCCACTCTCCCGGGTCTCCCGGCGACAGCATGGGCAAGGCTCCGGCCCCTCCCCTGGACTGCACACCCTGCTCAAGACCCCAGGCCACCAGATACACCAGCGCGAATCCCACTGGGGCCACCCACCAGCCGCGCACCACGGCGCGTTGCCAGTCACGTGTCACCCCGCCGAAGACGGTCCACATCATCGCGGCCCGCTCCGCCTGGACGAGTCGGCCGAAGACGACGCTCGCAGTGAGTGCCACCACCAGGATGACGGCGACCACGGTCAGGTCGCTGCCAAGCAGCCGGAACACCAGCTGGACGGGGATCATCACGACCAGGAAGGCGATCAGCGGAGCCAGGACTCCCCCGCCTGCCATGGCACGCATCACGGCGACATGACCGTCCGGTGCCTGTGCCCTCCGACCCCACCGCGTCGACAGGGAGGCCGCCGCACCACCACCGGCGTCGACCGCCGCCCCGCGCAGCTCGCGCAGGCGCAGCACCACGGTAAGGGTGCTGAGCGCCACGATGACCAGCACGGTCAACGCGAACCAGGCCCCGAGACCGCCTCCCCGCACGGTTCCCACCGCCCACAGGACCGTGAGCACCGCCAGACAGACAGCGGTCCCCACCACCGTCGCCATCACCACATGCGCCTTCGCCGCCCGGGCTCCGATGCCGAAGACGACGAGTCCACGCGTCGACATGGTCAGCACCCCGGACGAGGAACCACCGACGATGCCGAACAGGACCGCGACGGCGACCTGCCGGCCAACTCCTTCCACTGTCTCACCGAACAGGATGAACGGCACGATGAGTACCAGCAGCCACGTGACGAGGCGTCCGGCGATCTCCGACCTCGCCTGCGCCAGGCAGAGCCGCAGGTGCGTGGCGGCGGGCACCCCGCCGAGCAGCGTCGTCGTCATCGCGTCCCCCTGACCAGGACGGTCTCCTCCAGTCCGGCGTCCTCGAGGCGGACGTCCAGCCCCTCGGACGCGTGCAGCAGCGCCGCTGCAGCCACTGCGGCCCCGGCATCACCTGCGTCTCCGGTGCGCCCGGCGTCCAGCACGACCCGGCGCGCCCCAGCGACGGTGTCCTCGCGCAGAACAGTTCGCGGTGCGCGCGCCAGCAGGTCGTCGACGGCGCCGGCGGTGCCGGTCGCCACGACGGTCGAGGACGTCAGTGCCTCGACGTCGGCGATGCGGACGACGTCGCCGCGGTCGATGAGGATCACGGCGTCCAGCAGCAGGGAGGCGTCCTCGACCTGGTGGGTGGAGATGACGACCGTGCGTCCGGCATCGGTCGCCCGCGTCGTCTCCTCGAGGAGTTCGCGGTAAAGGTGCTCGCGGTTGCGTGCGTCCAACCCCAGGTAGGGCTCGTCGAGCAGGGTCACGTCCGCCCGGGCGGCGAGGCCCATGACGACACCGACCAGGGTCTTGTTGCCGCGCGACAGGGTGTCGAAACGTGCCTTACGGTCCAGGGCGAAGACGTCCTGCAGGTGGCGGGCGTAGTCGGCGTCCCAGGTGCTCCAGCGCGAGGCGGCGAGGTCGAGCAGCGTGCGCACGCTCATCTCTCCGGGGTAGGGGACATCCGCGCCGGCGAGGATGATGCGGTCGAGGGCGCGTTGGTTGTCGCGGACCGGCTCGCCCTCGAGGGTCAGCCGCCCTTCGGTGGGCAGTTGGCCGGCGAGTGCGCGCAGCAGCGTGGTCTTGCCGGCCCCGTTCGCGCCGATGAGTCCGTAGACGCGGCCGAGAGGAATATCGCAGGTCACGGCATCCAGTGCGCGCGTGCGGCCATATCTGCGGGTGATGTTGTCGAGCTCAAACACGGTTGTCAGAGTGCTCCTTGTCGTTGGTAGTAGAGCCGGTCGTCGCCCTGCACCGCGCCGACCGGGTGCAGATCGTTGCCGGCGAGGATCGTACGGGCCGAGTAGACGAGGACGCCTCCCGCCGCCGCGATCACGACGACGCCGGCGACGACCGGCAGCGGCCCGCCGGGGAAGTCGCTGGCGGACAGCATCACGGTGAGCGCGATGCCGAGGACCAGCAGCACGACGATGCCGAGGTAGTAGTGCACGGTCACGAGCAGCGGCAACAGCACGATGATCAGCAGGAGCAACGCGCTGACCAGCACGATGCGTCCGGCGGTCCAGCCGTCATCAGTGGCCTCCGCGGCCAGCGCGCCGGAGGAGACGAGCGCGGCAATGCACACGGAACCGAGCGCCACCACGGACGCGGAGGCCACGTGGGCATGCAGGAGCCAGCGTCGCACGGGCAACCCGTAGGCCGTCCAGCTGCGCCGCGTGCCGGCGAGAACGTCCACCACTGCCGAGCACGAAATCGCGATCGGTGCGAGGAGAAATGCCATCTCGATCGGTTCATCCTCGCCGCTCATCATTGCTGTCAACACCCCCATCACGACTACGAACGTGACCACCACGGCGACGGCGGTGGTCAGCGCCGGCAGATAGATGAAGCGTCAGGAGAGCGGCCCCCGCGACGCCGGCAGCTTCGCGACCAGGGCTGACCAGCTCGTCGCCGCTGAGCGGGACGTCCCCCGGACCATCCCGTCGCCGCGCAGGAGCGGACGGATCGCAACCGCCTGCATCACCGCGACCACCAGTGCGCCCAGCAGGGCCCCGGCGAGCCCCCACATTCCGCCGGTGAGGCCACCGACCAGGACGACGACGCCGACGGAGAGCGCGAGGACTACTACGCCGGCGATCACCGCGTCCACCCGCCAGATGGCCAGCGGGACGCCGAAAGCGCGGTAGCGCGAGACGTCCGGCAGGGCCACCCAGATCGCAAAACCCGTGGTCAGGGCGATAGTGAAGAAGTCCACCGCCCCCTGCCCCGGGAGAAGCAGGATCCCCGAGAGAGCGAGCATGGCCGGGACCAGCAGCTGTTCGATACGCGGGTACATCTGCACGCGCACGTCGAATCCGGGGCCACGCATCACTGCACCTCCCCGGCCAGACCGGTCAGGCCGATCACGGTGTCCTCGGCGTCGAGGTGCTGGACGGTGACGCCGGGGCGCTGCGGGACGGTGGCACCGCGCAGGTCGACGTCCAGCGACATCGTGCCGGCGACGTCGCGCATGGCGACGACCTGCGGCAGGTCCCCGGCGGTACCGTCGCGTCCGCCCCGCAGCTCGTCGAGGACGTCGTGCATCAGGGCGGTGCTGCCGGTGAGCCGGACGACCCGTTCGTCGAACTCGGCGGCGTCGAGGTCGTGGGCGAGGCTCCCGTCGCCGGCGAGGATGAGCAGCCGGTCGACGCTGCGTCCGGCGTCCGCGAGATGGTGCGTGGACAGCAGGATGCAGCGCGGCGCGGCGGCCTGCTCCTCGGCGAGGATCTCGTAGAACAGGCGGCGTCGCTGCACGTCCAGCCCGGAGTACGGTTCGTCGAGCAGCGTCAGCGGTGCCCGCGACGCCAGTCCGACGACCACGCTGACCAGCGAGCGGTGGCCGGTTGACAGGGAGGCCATCTGGCCGAAGCGGGCCAGGCCGAAGCGTCCGGCGAGGCTCTCGGCGAGGTCGGCGTCCCAGTACGGGTAGCGGGCGGCGGCGACGGTCAGGACGGTGTCCACGGACCAGCGCGGCGGGTAGAGGACGTCCACACCGGTGAAGCAGACCCGGTCCATCACCGCAGCGTCGTCGAAGGGGTCGCGGCCGTCGACGGTGATGCTGCCCGTGCTGGCGCGCAGCTGACCGGCGAGGATACCCATCAGCGTGGTCTTGCCGACTCCGTTGCGTCCGACGAGGCCGATGGTCCCGGCGCGCGGAAGGTCCAGCGTGAGGCCGCGCAGGACGTCCCGGCTGCCGAAGGAACGGCCCAGGTCGCGGGTCTGGATGAAGGTGTCGGTGGGGTGTGTGGTGGGGGTTGGAGAGTTCATGGTGTTCCTTTCGCTGGTGAGTGGTGTCAGGCGGAGAGGCTGAGGTCGACGGGGCCGACGACCGGTGGGAGGGTGCGCCCGGCGCGAGGTGTGCGCCCGGCCCCGGGGTAGGCCAGTGCGGCGCCGGTGAGTGTGACGGTGCTGGTCATGAGTACAGTCCTCTGCTTTCCGCGACCTGGTCGAGCAGTCGGTGCAGGTCGTCGCGCGGCATGTCGAGTTTGATCGCCTCGTCCACGAGGGGGGCGAGGTAGTCGGCGGCGAAGGCCTCGCGGCGGCGGGCGGCGATGCGGTCCCGGGCACCGTCCTCGACGAACATGCCCAGGCCGCGGCGTTTGGCCAGGACCCCGCGTTCGACGAGCAGTGTGAGGCCCTTACGGGCGGTGGCGGGGTTGATGCCGTGGAAGGCGGCGAGTTCGTTGGTGGACGGTGCGCGGTCGCCCTCGGGGAGTGAGCCGTCGACGACGGAGTCCTCGACGAGTTCGGCGATCTGCCGGAACAACGGTGACGTGGTCTCGTCCACGGCCGGTCTCCCTCCGCCCCTCGGGCACATTGGTTCGTTACTGGTGTAACTAACCATCGCACAGGTCGATCTTTCTGACAAGAGCCCCCGCCGCAACCGCGACGTACAGGGCGAATGACCTGCACACCTCCCCACGCGCCCCACGCCTGATGCACACTGGTGGGACTGCACAACTAACTTTAGTGAGGACCATCACCATGCTCGAGCGATCGCTGATCTACGTCGACACCTCCTACCTGCTCGCCAGCTTCTACAACGCGTGGGAGACCGGCGCGCGCGCCCAACTCGAGATCGACCTACCCGAGGTCGTCAACGTGCTCGAGTCACGCGTGGTCGACCAACTCCATCAACCGGTCTACCGGCAGAACTGGTACGACGGGCTGCCGGACTCCGGCCCACACCGCTACCAACGCGCACTGCGCTCCTGCAACGGGGTGCAGCTGCGCTCCGGGCAGCTCATCGAGTGGGGCGACCGGCGCACGCAGAAGGCCGTGGACACCCGCCTGGTCGCCGACATGGTCATCAGCGCCATGTCGCGCGAGGTGACCGACATCGTGCTGGTCTCCGGTGACGCCGACATGCTCCCCGGCGTCGAGGAGGCGGTCTCCCGCGGCGTGCGCGTGCACCTCTACGGATTCGGCTGGGACTCCATGTCGGCCAACCTGCGCTACGCCTGCGACTCCACCACCATCCTCGACCCGCGCGAGGACTTCGCCGACTGCATGCGCCTGCAGGTGCTCGAAGGCCCCTTGAAGACGGCCACGAACAGCGCCTCCGGGACCCCTGGCGCCTCGGGGCCACAGCACAAGCCCATCGGCGACGCCGAACCCGTCGAGGACCTCTCCGGCACCTGCGCGGTGCCCGACGTGCGACGCAAGTCCTCCACGCACTCCGGCGAGACGGCGACACAAAACGAACCGGCACAGGACGAACCAACGCAGGACGCAACGGCGCAGGACGCCCCGACGGACGCGCCGTCCGCGCCGTCCGCATCTGCGTCAGCACCCACACCGGCCGACGTCGCGGCCGCGGCGTCCCCCGCGGCGGCACCTGAGCCTGCCCCGGCGCAGGACGCCGGGGACGCCCCCGTCACCGAGACGGAGAAGGACGACGAGAAGAACGCCTCCGGCGCGTCCGATCCGTCCGGTGCCTCCGGCGAATCGTCCGCACCGTCCCCCGGCCCGTCGCCGGCGGACCTGGCATCCTCCCGTCCGACCCCGGCGATGATGGCGCCGCGCCGGCGGCTGCGCAGCCGCTACGTCCCGCTGCCCACCGAGGTGTGGCAGTCCGGCGGCCAGCAGAACCCCTTCGACATCGGCGAACAGTACGCCGTGTGGTGGTTCCAGAACGCCGCCACCGGCGAACAGCAGGACGGTGCCCACGTGCTCTGCGGCGGCGGACTGCCCCCGGAGGTCGACCGTCCGCTGCTCCAGTTCGCCTGCGAGACCCTCCACGAGTACACGCTCACCGAGTACCAGCGCGTCAACCTACGCGACGGATTCCACTCCGGGATCCGCGGCATCCTGCTCAACCGGTAGCAGGAACCCCACAGTCACCCGTGACCCGGAATCGGCCCGGACTGTGAGAAAATGCCGACATGACCGCCCCCTCCACCGGAACAACCGGCCCCACCGGTAGCGACGCCGCGTCCCGCCCCGACCGTAGCGGCCGTGGGATCCTCACCTTCCTCGGGCAGATCGTCGGGGCGGGCGTGCTCGCCTCCGCCGTCACCCTCGTCGCCTGGTGGGTCCTCGCGCGCACGAACCTGCCCGCCTACTCCTCGTCGAACGTGACCAAGGCGCTGGCCAGCGCCGCCGGCGTGATCGTCCTCGTCGTCCTGGCGTTCGTCCTGTACGCGGTGATGCACGCGCGCACGCCCTTCACCGACTGGGCCCGGTGGCGCAGGCTCGGCGCGACGGCCCTGTGCTGGCTCGCGCCCGCCGGGCTCGTGATCGCCACCCTCGCCATCCCGCTGGCCGCCACCCGCCTTTCCCTCGACGGCATCAGCGTGGACCAGGCGTTCCGCACCCAGTTCCTCACCCGCATGACCGACCAGCCCGGGTTCGAGGACATGGCCTACCTGGACGAGCCGAGCTTCTACCCCCGGCTGTGGTTCTTCACCGGCGGGATGTTCGCCAACATGCTCGGTCTCGCCGGGTGGGCGGCGTTCCAGCCCTGGTCGCTGATCACCCTCGCCGCCACCGGGTCGATGCTGGTGCCGGTGTGGCGCCGACTCACCGGGTCGCTGCCGCTGGGCACCGTCATCGCCGTGGCGACGACCGCGGTGGTGCTCTACACCGCACCGGAGGAGCCCTACGCCGCCGTCGTGGCGTTCGGCATGCCCGCCGCCTTCGTCCTCGCCGGACGCGCCATGCGCGGTTCCTGGCCGGCCGTCGCCGGGCTGGCCCTGTTCCTCGGGCTGTCGGCGAACCTGTACACGCTCTACACCGGCGTGTCCGCGCTGACGGTGGTGCTCATCGCCCTCGCCGTGGCGTGGGGCAGCCGCTCCATCGCCCCGCTGGTACGGCTCACCGTGACCGGGCTGGTGTCCATCGCCATCGCCCTCATCGGCTGGGCGCCGTACCTGATCGCCCTGCTGACCTCGGAGAGCGGCGCGAAGGGACGCGCCCAGCACTACCTGCCGCAGATCGGCACCGAGGTGCCCGTGCCCTTCTTCCAGATCGGGCTCGTCGGCGCGCTGGGACTGCTGTGCATCGTGTGGATGGTGCTGCGCTGGCGGCGCAGCCAGGTCCGCGCCCTGCTCGCCGGCCTGGTGGTCTGCTACGGCTGGGTCGTGGCCTCGATGCTGATGACGCTGACCGGCACCACCCTGCTGGGCTTCCGCATGGAGCTGCCCATCTCGTTGATCCTGGTCACCGGCGGCATCATGGCACTGCAGGACCTGCGGATCAACGGTGTGCGCCGCGCCTACCCGCAGTTCGTGGGCCCGGAGGCGGCACCGAAGGTGACGGCCGTGCTGGCCGTCCTGCTGACCTTCGCCGCCGCCGCGCACGTGGTGAGCATCCCGCTGCACCTGCGCCAGCACATCGACCTGGCCTACACCGACACCGACGGCGACGCCCAGCGCGGCGACCTCTTCCCCGCCGACTCCACCGTCTACTACGCCGACGTCGACTCCTACATCGACGAGACGCTGGGCCTGGGCGGCCAGCGCGCCGGCACCGTGGTGCTCACCGACGAGCAGAGCTTCATGGCGTACTACCCGTACCACTCCTACCAGGCGATGACCTCGCACTACGCCAACCCGCTGGGCCTGTTCGAGGAGCGCAACGACGAGATCAGGGACTGGACCGACATCTCCGACCCCGCCGAACTCACCGACGCGATGGACGCCACCGCCGAGGAGCGCGGCTGGGAGGGCCCGGACGTGATGGTGCTGCGCGGCCAGGCGTCCGACGCCACCGAGGCCACGGAAGACGAGGACGGGCAGGACGGGACGTTCTCCTACCGCCTGTCCGAGGACATCTACCCCAACGACCCGAACGTGCGGTTCACCACGGTGCCCTTCCAGGCGTCCGCCTTCGCCGACGGCTGGGACCTCGAGCAGATCGGCCCGTTCGTCGTGGCGGTGCGCCAG
>NZ_JBQSWV010000049.1:0-8531 GCF_052377495.1 Corynebacterium sp. AOP36-E1-14 | reverse complement strand
TGTGGCCTGCACGCTGCTCGTCTGCCGGAGCCTGCGGCATCTACCGCGGGCGCCGGGGGACCGTGTTGCCCTCGGTGAGCTCCACGTCGAAGATGTCGGGGTGTACGGCGAAGTACCGCTCCACCGCAGGCGGAGTGTTGGGGTCTGAGGTTTCAGGGTTGTTTGTCATGGGGATTCTCCTTACTCGGGCATCTCGCCGCGGATCCTGGCTACCGTTGCCAGTTGCTCCGGCGTGAGGTCGGCGACGGTCTTCTTCTCAGTGGTGAGCGCCCACCACACCGTGGCGTCCATCCCACAGCGCTGGCAGGTACGCGGGGAGACCACACCCCACTCGCCCATCTGCGGCGGGTAGTCCCAGCCGGCATCGTAAGCCTGGGCCGAGGTCAGCGACGCGGTCTTCCCGCAGACCTCGCAGACGTGGTCGAAGGGGACATCGGCCGGGATCTGGCAGGGGTCGGGATATTCGGGGTGAACAGTCATGCTGATGCTCCGTTCCACAGGGTCATGTCGTCACCGGTGTCGCGCCTGCCCGAGGCCACGCACCAGGTCCACGAGTCAGTGTCGAGGATGGCGACGGAGCCGACGCGGGTCTCCAGGGCCAGGGAGACGACCTGGACCCCGTCATGGACGCTGGCGTGACGGGTGTGGTGGTGGCCGTGGACAAGCGCCCGAGGACGTGCGGCGGCCATGAGCTGGCCCAGCTTCGCGCGGTTGGCCTCCCCAGGCGGATCATCGAGCTTGTCACGGGCGTGACCACCGAGGGCGCACAGCTCATCGAAGGCGGCCGTGATCGTCTCGTGGGTCACCAGCACATCCACCGGTCCTGCATCGGCGGTGGTGAGGGCCCGGTCGAGTTGGGTGTCGGTGATGTTCTCCGCCGGCCACCAGGACTGCCCCTCGGTGCGGTACTCGCGGTCGGTGCTGCTCGCCCCACCGCAGAACAGGAGCTCCGCCCCCGCGATCCGCGCGCGGGTCCCCCGCGGCATGTAAGTGACATGCTCTGAGATGACCACCGGGTCGGTGGCGTCCGGGGTGAGGTAGTCGAAGTTCTCGTGGTTGCCGTCGATGAAGCGGTAGTTCACCAGATCTGGGTCCACCCCTGCACCGCGGCAGACCCGGGTGATGATCCGCTCCAGCTTCGCCGGTTCCTTCGGCTCGTCGTAAATCCAGAAGTCACCGACCTGGATGATGGAGGTCACACCGCGGTTCAGCGCGGTGGCCAGGGTGTGCTCGAAGGCGGCCGGCTTGCCGTGAATGTCGCCGATAAAGGCGATGGCGTGGGGGACGTGGTCGGCGGTCATGGGGGAAGAGTAGGTCGTCGACTGGTGTGGTGTCCAGTATTGTGAGTCCACTTCTGCGCAGGTCAGATGATGTTTCCAGGTCACCGGTAGTGTCGTTTCGGTGAGGTTGGATTGTGCTGGCTTTCCTCCGGCCGGCGGTGACACAGTCGGCGTCGAGGCTCTCCTCGGACACCGGGGGTGCCAGGGCGCCGGTCAGTCCTTGTACATGGTGGTGTTGAGGATGTCGTAGAGGCCGTCAGCCTGACTCTGGGCCTGCATACGATCCAGTGCTTCGGCGCGGCGGGTGTGCAGGGTCTCCTGGAAAGCGAGCACACTGTCGGCCCTGATCCTGATCCGGCGTCCCTGTGACAGGTACGGGAGCTGGCCTTCTTCCAGCATCCTGCTCAGTGCCGGGAGTGGGATGTTGAGCATGGCGGCGGCTTCCTCGGCGGTCAGCAACCTGGCGCGGGCGGTGGTGTTGTCGTCGGTGAGCTCGGTGGTGAAGATGTCGGGGTGTGCGGTGAAGTACTGCGCCACCTCGGCATCGTGGTGGGGGCCGGTGGACTCGGGGTCGAACTCGGGCTCGGTGGTCATGGTGGTGACGCTACTGGTAGTGCGGTCGTGTCGTCCAGTATCGTGTGCCAACTTCTGCGCAGGTCAAACCATGTTTCCTGGTCACTGGCCGTGCTGTCGTGCCGCCAGCGCCGCCCACAGTTGAAGCTCCGGGGTGCCCCACATGTCAGGCAGTGGGCTGAGGTCCCGCTAACCGTCGAAGCGGGGATCCGGGTCGAGCAGGTGCGCGGCGAGGGCATCGAGATCGTCGTCGATGAGCCAGCCGGCGAATTCGTCGGCGAAGTCCTCCCACTACGGGTGGTCCGACAGTATCTGTCGGACCATGAGGGTGAGCCGCCGCGTACGGATCGGATTGGGGTGGGGACGCTGTGAGTCAGGCTGGTGGCCCTCCGGGTACCTGTGCCCGAGTTGGCGCTGCAGGGCCATGTAGTTCGCGGTGATCGACTCCACGGTCTGGCGAGGTGTGGAGTCCGGCAGCGCAGGCTCGGGCCACGGCGTTTCCACCTGTGCCCACGGGCGCAGTGGGAGGATGTCGATGGTGAACCGGGTGTCGAGGACCTCGGTCTGGTCGTCGTTGTAGGTGAAGACCGTTCGGCTCACCGGCACCGACCAGGTCCACTGGTCCGGGCCACCGCCGTGGGTGTCGAGTACGACGACGGAGCCGTCTTTAATTTCTTTGGCCAGGGCGACGTCCAGCGTTCCGGTCAGTTCACCGTCCAGGGGTGCGGCGAAGCGGGTGTGGTGATGCCCGTGCACATGGACTCGCGGGTGCACGGCGATGAGAACGCGGTCCATGCGGGCCCGGTCGGCCTGGCTGAGCGGGTCGGATTCCTTGGTCTGGGCGTGCGGACTGTTGTGGGCCAGTGCAGTGAACGCTGCAGATCCGGTCTCGTGGGTGACGAGGATGTCCGCCGGGCCAGTACCGGTGCTGGCGGCGGTGATGGCGCGGGTAACCTGGGCGTCGGTGATGTGCTCTGTGGGGAACCAGTTCACGCCCTCGGTCCGCCACTGTCGGTCGGTGGAGGTAGCCCCACCGAGGAACAACATATTGATCCCGGCGACGGTGGTGCGCAGTCCGCGGGGCATGTAGGTGATCGACCGGGTCAGCGCGGTGGGTGCGGTGGCGTCGGGAGTGAGGAGGGTGAAGTCCTCGTGGTTGCCGTCGATGATCCGGTAGTCGACGTCTGGAGCGCGTTCGTCGAGGCTGAGTTGCAGGAGTTCGAGGTCGGCGGGGCGGTGGAAGCCGAAGTCACCGGTCTGGATGATTGTCGCCGCGCCGACGGACACGGCGAGGTCAAGGGTCTGCTCGAAGGCGTTGGGCTTGCCGTGGAGGTCGCCGATGAAGGCGATGCGGTTCGGGTCCGGGGCGGCGCTCATGGGCCGAGGGTAAGGGACATGACAGGCCGTTGGCTAGAGTATGTGTCCAGTTCTGCGCTGGTCAGAGTGGGCTCTATGCGGATCGCTTTCCCTTAGGGAAGTACTGGCCTGAGCTATTGATCGTTCAGGACGGAAAGTACATTCTCGGAGTTACCGATCAGCTCAAGTATTCCGGCGGCATAAAGGGCCCACTCATTCGCGGTGCGCCCTTCAAGGCGCAGTGCAGAAATGAAATGTCTCCGCATATTGCATGGAACGTGAGTTGATAGTTTCGTACCTATCTTACGAGCTTCGTCAACTTTGGCACTTCTCATTTTATCTTCTGGCGTTTTTGGATCGCGCGCATGAATTAAATCCCAAAATGGATTTCCTGGTTCCCTCACCGGCTCTTTGTAGGTTGCCGACTGAATGGCGACAATCGCAGATTCGTGCCAAACTGTGCAATTTATCTTTGGCAAAGGTACCTCAATTCTCTGAATGGCAGCGATGGCGCTTCGTCGGAGGGCGAGTGAAATACTCCCTGGATCCTCGCGGGAATTGACATAGCGTGCTGTGTCGATCCCTTCGGGGCATGCGTCAGATAGTTTTACGTCGCCGAAAATTCCATTAAACTCGGCATCACACTTCTCTGCGGTTACGGCATCGTCTCTAAGTGTAACGCGGTAGAGATAGAAGGGCTTCCCAAAGGAGTCCTGCTCGTCAATTCGTCTGAGCATATTATGAATCGCTGATTCGTAAGTGCCTACATGAAGGGCAACGGATTTTGCATCTTCAATAAATTGATTAAACGATTCTCCACCCAGGGTGTTCCTTAGGTTTTCTATGAACCAATCCGGTTTATCGAATGTGGGGTCAAACTTAGCTTGTGGCCAGTCTGGAATTGTACTGGTATGATACCATGTAAAACGATTGACATTCTCCGGGTCGAGAATTGGATCGTACGGGTCTGCGGTCACCCGAGGGGATTCTTCATCCTTGCAAGTGATTCCACAGGCCGGGCAAGATTCCTCTACTTGTTCCAGTGCTTCAAGTATTTCCAGGTTGGCGGTGAAAATATGTCCACACTGATGGCACAACATGTATCTGTCTCTGAAGAAGTTGATGGGGCGCTCGTTATTGGGGTAAGTGTGCGTCGTCATATTCTTCTGCCCCCCGTCACGCCGACTTCAGGATGATGGGGAAGCGGTGCCACTTTCGCTGGTGGTCTTCGTTGCCGTTGGTAACTAGAGCTGTCGGGTCCATTTGCCAGTGCAGGTGGTCGGAGGGGAGCTTCCTGCTTAAGTGGCGCCAGAGGGGAATGTATCGGATGGTCATATCGAAAGTCTGTCCAGGTGCGAGGTGCTGGCTGCGCTCCAGAACCGTCGAGACCCTTGGGCGAAGAAGAATGCCGTGATTCCCTCCGCGTGGGCTGCGCTCGGAGACGACTGATCCCTCACACATCATCCACGTTCCGCCGATCACGGCAGGGCGGAGTCGGTTGTTGATGATGGTTACAGTGCTATCTGGTCCGGCGGTGGCCTCGAACGGCGGTTTGTCCATGATCCGGAAGATGGCCAGCACCAGTGCCACAATGAGGCCGGAGCTCACGCCGCCGAAGATGGCTACGAGATAGTCGTGCAATGTTTTCCCTGGGATCTCTCGTATCGAACCCGTTGTCGATACTGTTGGTACAGATTCTAGTCGACGGGCGGACCGTGACTGACCTGAACTCGACAGCCTGTTCGAGTTATCGACGTGTGCAACCACAAGACAGAACAACGACCCTCACCGGTGATGGTGAGGGTCGTTGTCCGATACGGGGACTACGACCAGACCGGGGCCGTCCTGCCGAGCAGCCCCTGCCATGAGTCCACAGCCTCGATGTCCGTCTCCGAAGCCAGGACATAGCCCCACTGCTGCGGGAAACGGTCGTCACCGGTGATCTCACGCATCACAGCTTCGGCGACCCGACGTTTCTCCTGGACCTCGGTGTCGTCGATCTTCGACGTTGCCTTCGCCTCGATGATCCAGTAGTTGCCGTCGTTGTCCCGGACCACGAAGTCGGGGTTGTAGTACCGGTCGCCGCCGGACCAGGCGAAACGTGCCTTGTCACCCGGGTACAGCCGCTTCCACCACTGGACCTCGGGATCGAAGTTCAGCATGTAGGCCAGCTTGTACTCCGCGCTCAGGGAGTCGAACTGAGCAGCGTTGAACAGGCTGTTGTTCTCCCACGGGCCGTAGTGGCCTTGCCTGGTAAACGTACCCAACAGGTCATCAGGCTCCACGACGGGGAGGAGCTCCACTCCGACCGGCAACGTGAACGAAGAGACCACAGGCAGCTTGACCGGACTGATCTCGGGCACCAGCCTCGTATTGCTTCCCACGAAATCCTTCTTCGCGGACTTAAGAAGCACCTGGATTTCTTTGCGAGCGCTTTCCAGGGCCTTTTCCGTCCACGGCTCACGACCGACCAATCCGAGGAACGGGATGAGGATCCGCGCGTTCAGGATCCTCATGTTCCTCTCGGTGGGCGTGAACGTACGGGTTCCGACAGCCTCCTGGGCAAGCACCCGGTTGACGAAGTCGTCGTCTACGACATCTGCACCACCTGTTGCGCGTGTGGTGGGGGCCAGACGGATCTTCCCGTCATTAGTCTCCACTTTCCGCCGGTCCAACTGCACTCCCTCGACCGATACCTTCGCCATGGCCTCTCGCACCTGGTCGTCGGTGACCGCCGACAGGGAGAAGGGGTCCACGTGGGTTCCCATGGTGGACGAAGGAAACAGGAATGTCGCGTCGGAGAACTTCTCGTTGATCTCGACGGTGACTGGTTCCGGAACTTCCTCCGGCTCTGGCACCTCCTCGCCATCATCGAGTTCGTTGATGCCAATGACAGACCGGGGCTCGACCGGCTGAATGGTTCCCGTCAAGGTCTTCCCGGGAACGTCACCGCCGGTGGCCGGCTGAGTGTCGTCAGGAGTGCTTCCCGTGCCGCCAGTCGGGCCGACAAACGGCACGGGGACGGTCTCGTTCGTACCCGGGGTCACTGGGACCTCGACCTCTACAGTCCCGCCTGTCATGTGGTCTCCGTCGCCGGCGGGAGCCGGCGCGGCGCCCTGCTCGATACCGAACACCTTCAGTGCGTCTTCGCTTTTAAGGTAATTCACGTAGGACTTGTGGGCGATGATGTCGAGCTGGTCGATGGTCTCCACGCCGGTGTATGCCTTGAACGGCAGTCGCAGGCCGCGGCCCATGGTCTGCTGGGTCAACACCTCAGAGGCCATGGCACGCAGCGAGACGATCACCGCAACGTTGCGGGCGTCCCAGCCCTCGCGCAGCTTGCCGACCGACACCACGGCCTCGACGGTGGAGTCCGGGGTGTCGATGGCGTCGAGCCGGCGGCGGGTGTCCTCGTCGTCATGTTGGGAGTCGACCTGCAGGACCCGCGTGCGATCACCGACGTAGCCGGGTCCTGAGAGAAGGGAGGCGACCTCGCTGGCGTGGTCGATGTCGGAGCAGGTCACCAGCATCACCGGGCGGACCGGAGTCACCGTGGGGTTGTTGCGGGTGTACTTCAGGTACTCCGCGGCCTTGGCCCGCAGCACGGCGAGACCGTCGCGCAGCTGGCGTTCTTCGGCGTCGGCGTATTCGGAGTAGTCGGTGGCCCGGCACACGATCACCGGGCGCTTGACGTAGCGGTCGGTGATCGCCTGGTACAGCGGGTACCGGAAGACGATGTCGTCGCCGGGCTCGGCGGATGCGGTCAGTCCGATGGTGACCGCCGGGTCCAGCTCCTTCAGCGCGGCGTTGAACGCCTTGGCGTCGCTGCCGTAGAGGTGGGACTCGTCGGCGATGATCACCAGGTCGTCGAGGGACTGGAGGTACTCGTAGACGTTGCCGTCGGTCTCGCTGAACCGGCGGACCTTCGCCCGCCGGGCCTCCATGGTGGTGCCGAGGGTGTCCTGGTCGGATTTCTTCGGCGCCAGGAGGTTCTGGACGTTGAAGACGAACACGTCAGAGCCGGTGAAGCTGTCCGGCAGGGTCTCCTGGCTCCGGTTCTTCGTGGCCCCTCGGGTGTTGTCAGGGGTATAGACCCGCGGCGGAACATCGAAGCCGCCGATGTACTTTCGGTTGTTGCGGGCGAAGTTGGCGACCGTCTTGGACTGGATCACCAGGCCTGGGGTGACGACCATGACGTTATAGTGTCCGCACTGCCGCAGGTACTCAATCAGCGCACCCATGACGTAGGTCTTTCCCACGCCGGTAGCGAGGTTGAGCACCAGAGGATTCTGCGGGTCGAACTCGCCACCGGCAATGCGGGCGACGGTGGCATCCAAGGCAGCCCGGTTGGGATTACGCAGGTCGAACTGGGTGGCGACGGCGTTGACGAGACCTTCGTCATGGACCAGGTCGAGAGGCTTGTTGTGGGACTGGTTCATCAGATCAGGCCTCCTGGACGGTGTCGTCGGCGAGCAGGCCGGCGGCGGTGGTGGGGTGGAAAATGTCGTCGGGGATGTGGACCATGCGACAGCCGCGCTTGACCTGGCGCAGGTGACTGCGGATCGCCTCGTCGGGTTCGGTGGTGGCGATGGTGAGCAGTTCACCGTCGGCCAGCTCGGCGAGCAGTTCATCGACGCGGCTGGTCAGCAGAGTCCCCTCGACGACAACCAGGCGCATACAGCCTCGGATGCCGTGGAACACCGGGTCATCCGGGGTGTGGTGGAAGTTAAGGTTCGCGGCCACGGAGTTGATCAGGGTGTCGCCGGTTGCTGCGTCGGTGAGCAACGTGAGCCCGAGCGTCTCGTCGTAGTCGAAGCATTCCGGGGACAGACGTGCGACGGTGAATCCGCCACCGCCGCGCCAGTTGACGGTATCGGGAGTCTTCGTGGTCTTGGACAGTGCCTTCAGCGCCTTGACCTGGGGGCACTTTTTCAGGTCATCATCGTCGCGGACGAGCTTGTTGAGCAGGGAGGTGAACTTCTGGGCGTCCTCAGCACTCATGCCCTCGGGGAGGTCTGTGCCGGCGGCTGGGACCCGCTCTCCCTTGGACGTGGTGATGCCACCGTGGTCCTCGCCGCGGACGACTTTCTCCAGGCGGGGGCGGGTGAACTGGGTGAAGTTGTCCTCCTGCAGCTCACAGGTCACCCACCGGCGGCCCATCTTCTGGGCGACCGCCGCGGTGGTACCGGAGCCGGCGAAGACGTCGAGGACGATGTCACCGGGGTTGGTCGCGATGTGGAGGACGCGCTCCAACAGGCGCTCGGGCTTCGGAGTCTTGAAGGGGGTGACTCCGGGGAAGAGTTTAGTTTGCTCTTTCACTGC
>NZ_JBQSWV010000048.1:0-9317 GCF_052377495.1 Corynebacterium sp. AOP36-E1-14 | reverse complement strand
GGTCTGCGAAAACGGCCTCCTCGGCGAGCAGGCGTGCGGCGCGTACGGCCTCGCCCAGGTTCATGTTCAACGGGTTGCCGTGCCCCGGCAGGATGGCCTCCGCCTCGATGCTCTCCAGGGCGTCCAGGGTGTCCGGGGCGTCCAGGGATGTCCAGGGATGTCCATCGGGCCGTCGCCGGGCCACCCACCGTCGATCATCGTGAGCTCGTCGCCCTCACGAAGAATGCCGACGTTGACCTCCGTACCACTGAAACAGAAGACGTCTTTCGCGATTTCAGTCATTCTGGAACCTTTCTCGTGCAATGGGGTGCCATCCGGTCCCCCGGAGGGCCCCGGCGCTTGTACGCTGTGGGCATGTCACCCCACCCCGGCACCCCGGAAAACCCCCTCGACCTGCTGATCGTCGGTGCGGGCCTGTCCGGCGTCGACCTCGCCCACCACGTCTCCCGCGCCTTCCCGACCTGGTCGTGGGAGATGCACGACGCCAACAGCGATCTCGGCGGAACATGGCACACCTTCACCTACCCGGGCATCCGGTCGGACTCGGACATGGCGACCTACGGGTTCCCCTTCGCCCCATGGCCGCACGAGGGCACGTTGGGGCAGGGCGTGGACATCAAGGAATACATCCGCAACGTCGCCCGCGACTGCGGTGCCCTGGAGCACCTACGCACCTGCTCCTGGGTGCGCGACGCCGACTGGCTCAGCGACCGCGGGATGTACCGGGTCACCACCGTGACGCAGGACGGTGAACGCACCGTCCACGCCCGGCGCGTGCACTTCGCCTCCGGCTACTTCGTGCACGGCCGGGGCCACCGTCCTGCCTTCCCCGGCGAGGAGGACTTCACCGGCACCCTCATCCACCCGCAGCAGTGGCCGGAGGACCTCGACTGCGCAGGACGCCGCGTCGTGGTCATCGGTTCCGGCGCCACCGCCGTCACCCTGGTGCCCGCCCTGGAACGCGCCGGTGCACACGTGACGATGCTGCAGCGCAGCCCCACCTACGTCGCCCCGATGGCGGCGGTGGACCGGATCAGCGCCTTCTGGCGCCGGGTCCTGCCCACCCGGGCGGCCTACCCGGTGTCGCGGCTGCACCACGCCACGCGCGACATCGTGCAGCACCTCGTCGGCCAGCGTGCCCCGGGCCTGTTCACCCGCGCGCTACGCCGGATGCAGCGTAACTACCTGGACGAGGAGCAGATCGACCGGCACTTCACCCCGCACCACATGCCGTGGGAGAAGCGGGTCTGCAAGGCACCGGACGGTGACCTGTTCACCGCGCTGGGCGGCAATGCGCGCATCGTCACCGACACCGTCGAACGGTTCACCGCCGACGGTGTCCGGGTGGGTTCCGGCGAGGAGCTCGGCGCCGACGTCATCGTGACCGCCACCGGCCTGGACCTCCAGGCGTTCGGTGGTGGCACACTCAGCGTGGACGGGCGCCCCCTGCAAGTCAACGAGCAGGTCTTCTACCGGGGCATGATGCTCGCCGGCCTGCCGAACTTCAGCTTCACGGTGGGCTACATCAACGGCTCGTGGACGCTGCGCTCCGACCTGGTGTCGCGCTACATGGTGAAGCTGTGGAAGACCGGCGTGCAGGTCTACCGCCCCGCCACCCCGCCGCCGGACGCCGGACGCCCCCTGTTCGACTTCGCCGCCGCCTACCTGCGGCGCAGCGCCGACCGGTTCCCGACCCAGGGGTACTCCTCCCCGTGGGTGTACTCCCAGAACTACCTCCGCGAACTGGCCGAGTTCACCCTCGGCGACCAGCGCCGCGAGATGGTGTTCGGTGACTGACGGTGGCTGAGTCCGCCGCGCCGGTGCCCCGGCCCGTCCCTGTCGCCGCCGCGGCGGCCGGAGCAGCCCTGCTGCTCTACGCCGTGCTGTGGGCCGGGTGGGTGCACCACTGGTCCTGGGTGGACGTGCCGGACGCCCGGGCGCTGGACGCCGCCCAGGACATGGCCGCGCGGTGCGGCTGGTGGGTGACGGCGTGGAACACCCTCAGCACCGTCCTCGCCCCCGCAGTGTGGCGGGTGCTGGTAATCGTCCCGGTGGGGCTGGCCCTGTTCCGCCGGGACCTGCCGCTCGCCGCATTCCTGGCGGTGAGCGTGTGGGGCGGCGGGCTGGTCTCCCAGACGGCCAAACACCTGGCAGACAGGGACCGGCCGGTCACCCGCATGGTCGAGGCGTCCGGCACCTCGTTCCCCTCCGGCCACGCCCTGGGCGTGCTGGTCGCCGTCGGCACCCTGCTGGTCGCCTACCGGCACCTCGCCGGACGCTGCCGACGCGCCGCCGCCGCTGGCGGCGTCCTTCTGGTCCTGCTCGTCCTGCTCGTCGGCGTCTCGCGCGTGGCGTTGAACGTGCACCACCCCTCGGACGTGCTCGCCGGCTGGGCGCTGGGGTTCGCCTGGCTGGTGCTGTGCGTGGTGTTCTACCGCTTCGCCGTGCGCGGGCGGAACACCGGCAGCACGCGGTAGTGCGAGACGAAGTCGGCGTGGGAGATCTCCTTGCCCACCTCGCCGTCGTGCGCGACCGCGGACGGTCCGTCCACCAGGTCGAACCGGAACTCCGGCCGGTGCAGCTCGTGGTAGAACGGGCTGCGGCTCAACCGGCCGGTCAGCAGTGACGCGGTGATGCGCAGCCGGGCGAAGGGTTTGCCGATCTCCAGGATGCGCACGTCGATCAGGCCGTCGCAGATGGCGGACCGGTCGACCGGCGCGAAGCCGGTGGGTCGGTACAGGGAGTTGCCGAGGAAGAACAGGGAAGTCTTCAGCGTCCTGTTGTCGTAACGGATCTCCACGGCTTGCTCGTCCTTGAGCACCCGCCACGCGGCGACGACCGCGGCCAGGTTCTTGCCGATCTTGCCCTCGTAGCGTTCGCGGGTCTCCACGAAGCGTGGGTAGGCGCCGATGCTGGCGGTGTTGAGCAGCGTGGTGTCGCCGTTCAGGGTGACCACGTCCACCATCTCCAGCGTGCCGGCGCGGAGGGCGGCGACGGTCTGGTCGGTGGTGGCGCAGCCGATCTGCTTGGCGAAGTGGTTGAACGTCCCGGCGGGGAACACCGCGAGCGGCCTGTCCGCCGACAACGCGACGCCGGCGGCGGCCGCCACGGTCCCGTCACCACCGGCAATGCCCAGCACGTCCGCGCGCGACACGGCGTCCTCCAGGACCCGGACGACGTCGTCCTGCGGGGTCAGCGAGACGATCTCCGCGGCGGGAAGGGCCTTCTCGACGCGCTTGAGGACGCGCTCCCCCGTCCCGCTGCCGGACGCCGGGTTGACCACCAGGACGAGCCCCTCCCCCTTCTCGCGGGGCGGTTCGTCAAGGTAGAGGTGCTCGGTCGTGGTGGTGGCGGGCGCGGTCACCGGGGGAACCAGTTTCCCGCCGAGCAGCGCGATGCCGGCACCCAGGCCCCATCCGGCGAGGACGTCGCTGGGGTAGTGCGCGCCGGTGTAGACGCGCGAGAACCCGACGAGCCCGGCGAGTGTACCGAGCACGGTGCCCGCCGGTGCGCTCTCCAGGGCCGCACCGGTGGCGAAAGCGGCGGCGCTGGCGGAGTGGCCGGAGGGGAAGGAACTGGACTTCGGGTAGCGCCGGATCCGGCGGGCGAATGGGACGGAGGCGTGGCCGGGCCGGTCACGCTTCCAGGAGCGTTTGGCGAACTGGTTGGCCACGAGGCTCGAGACCGCCAGGCTGGCCAGTCCGCGTGCGGCGGCGCGTTGCAACGGTGACCTGCGGGTGAGCGCCATGGCTCCGGCGAGACCCATCCACAGCTTCGAGTTGTTCGCCGCGGTGGTCAGGCGCGGCAGTACGGCGTCCAGGGTGGGTTTGTCCGCCCCGGCGACGGACTCAAAGACATCGTGGTCCATGCGTTGCAGTCCACCGAGTACCTGGTCCGATGCCTGTGATCGGCGACGTCTTCCCATGACCTGGCCCTCCGTACGTCCGTGCGCTCATGTATCGCTGACTGTCCGATGGGTACAGGCTACCCGGCGTTTCAGTTCCAGACTGAGCAGACGCTGGCTAATGCACGACATCAACCTGGCCGGGGCTGACGCACGTGGGACGGGCGGCGGCGACCACGCCACGACGGGAGCCGCTTCCACACCCCGCGCCGCACCGGCCGAGTACGGCACAGGAGAGCTTGAGTGTGGGCTCTCATACCCCTCCCGTTACCTAACCGAAGACTTCGAGCTCACGCTTGACCACCTTGCCGATGGGGTTCCGCGGCAGCGGCTCACTCATGAAGACCACGTCCCGCGGCACCGCGGGGGCCATGAAGGTATCCCGCACGTGATTGCGGATGTCGTCTCCGTCCAGATCCACGGAACCGTCCGTGACCACATATGCTTTGACCCGCTGGAATTTCTCGTCGTCCTCCACCCCGATGCAGTAGGACTCGACCACACCGTCGGCCCGGTCGATAATGTCCGAGACCGATGTCGGCCAGATGTTCTCACCGCCGACGATGATCATGTCGTTGTTGCGTCCCAGGACACGCAACCGCCCGCTTTCCGGGTCGATGACTCCCTTGTCGCCAAGGCTCAGCAGCCCCCGCGAGGCGTCTTCACGCTCCCATCCGCCGAGATAGCCCTTCATGGACATCGCATTACGCGCGTGAACGACGCCCACCTCGCCCGCCGCCACTTCCTCCCCAGTTCCGGGATCAAGCACCTCCAGCCGGCCATTCCACACCGGGTGGCCCGCGGTAAGCGGATCCTCCTTAAGGTCCGACGGACTGGAGTACGAGACGAGCAGACCTTCCGTGGACCCATAGCCAGAACCGACGATATAGCCGAACTGGTCCTGCAGCCCGCGAACCAAGTCCTCACTCATCGCGTTTCCCGCATTGAGGACGAACTTGAGAGAAGAGGTGTCATACAGGCTCGGGTCAGCGTTATAAATCGCAAGTTTGTCCTTGAGAAAGACCGCCGAGCTGATCAACCCATCACACCGGTAATCATCGATCTGCCGAAGTACGTTCTCAGCATCGAAGACTCGTTGTGTCACGATGGTGCAGCCCGCGAACAATGCGATAGTCGACGCACCCCAACCGAGAACATGGAACATGCTTGCAGTCATCTGCAGCGTGCACCCCGCCTTCAATCCGCAGGTTTCCACCGGCGGACCGAGCACGCCCAAGGGTACGTGCGGCTCTCCGTGTTGGACCGCCTTCGGCGTGCCACTCGTCCCCGAGGACATTAACACGACGCTTCCCTGCACAGGTCGGCGCTCGAAAACAACCTCTTCCGCACCGGGAGTAGCCCAGAGATCCTCGAAGGAGGGAAAAGTGATGTCTTCACGGGAGTCGGGGCCGACCCATGAATGACACACCTTCAATTTCTCCCCCATCTCGGGGATAACGTTGTCGAACTCGGAGTCGACGAACAAGAATTCCAGACTATGTTCATCCACAAGACTTCCGAGCTGCGCCTTGCTCGCACCAACATTGAGGAGAAACGCCGAGAAGCCAACGTAACCCTTTGCCGCCAACGGGACGAGAAAACCTCGCCCGTTGCGCGCCATGATCCCGACTCGGCTATCTGCGTCGACGCCGTTGACGACAAGTGCCTTCGCGGTGCGAATGGCAAGTTCACGCAACTCCGAGAACGTCAATTCACCTTCATCATCGACCAAGGCCACCCGATCGGGGTAACGGGAAGCCGCTGCTTCCAGCAACCCAGAGAGGGATGCGCCGTAATGCACCAGGCTTTTGGCAGTGGATATGCCGTGCCTCGCTCGAAAACCCGTGAAGAACCCCGCAGCGATCGCCGCCCGAGCACCTCGAAGCACGCCCTTCGTGTCGAAAATTATCTGCTGTGCTGTAGTTCTCATCAGATCTTCACTTCCTTTATCTCGTTCAATATTGATTCTGTTTCTGATACTTGGCCCAAACAGTATTGGCTCGACCAGAACGTAATCTGACATCTGCGCTCGTGCAGCCGTCATCGATCTGTACGCCGGCTACTCCCTCCCGGAATCCAGCCGGGTGATAAATCTCGGAGACCAAGGCGAGGGACCCCGACCAAGGAGGACACCCCTTGCACCGTTGGCACCCGGGGAACTTCAGGATTCCTGATGGTTGTCACACTGGCAGCGTAGTTGTATTTGCTTCCTCGCGCGAGGGGTCCAGCGAACAGGAGCAGTGCCTGAGCAAGTACCCGGCCGGGCTGGTACCCTGCCCGCAGCACACAGCCAGTCTTCCCCGGCGCATTCGGCGACGGAAAAATGAACCGACATCTCCCATTGCCGCACCCCCGGGGCCCAAGAATGTGCCCGGGGCGTAGAGCCTGACCGATCTCCGTCCCACGTGACGCCTCATGGCGCTCTCTGGTCCCTGGTTGACGCAGCCAGCTACGGACCCTCTCACCAACGTGTCAAGGTACTCCATTGTATCTACCTGCTTTCCCACCCAGGCGCTCGCCTGTCGCGTGGGACACTATCTCACCACCGAACTTCAGCGCAGCGCAGTCGCTCGAACTTGGCGTATCGGACCACGTTGACAGCCTGGTGAGACGGCCGGCCTGGCACCTACGATGAACACCGAACAGGCTGGCGCGGGAGGAGATCGACATGCAACGACGTTGTGAGTGAAATAATTTGTGGTGCGACTTCCTGAGCTCTTCGTGGTGAGCCGACCGAACACCACCTTGAATAGTCAGTCGTCCCGATGGTTAACTCCAGGATTTAAGCAGGCGAATACAATCCTCAAGGCGTATGGCGTTGATGTGTGTCGACTTACTCAACATCGTAGAATGCCGATTTCAAGAGCACCAGACTACGACGGCCTTCCACTGAAGAGCGGAATGGATGCGTAGTTACAGCAAACGTGCGGGACTGGACGCGGAAACCAAACCATTGTCGGTTAGCACCGGTTACAGGTCTACGTCGCGATGTCGATAAGGCTGGCAACTGACGCGACGAGCAGCCCTCGATGATGCCTCAAGTGTTTAGCTGACCAAGGTTCCTCCGGCGAGTGAACCTTAAGCGCCGGGGAGGCGTATTGCCACGCCGTAACCTGACCCAACAGCAGGGCGAGAACATCGACTGCCTGCCCACCGAACTTCTCCGAGAGCGCTGCTACCTTCGGCGCGTATGTAGCGACCTCGCCGGCAGAAGCATCGGGGCGTTCCAGGCCAGCCCACGAAGTCAACCGCAGGACATCTGGATGCTCAATCAGGTAATCAAACAGCGCTCCTGCATACCCAGGCAGGTCCTCGACCTCGAACGGGACCGCCTCTGCCATCTCTGCCAGCGATCGAGCCACGATGATGTCGAACAGGGTGCCCTTAGGGCCGAAGTGCACGTAGATCGACCGTTTGTTCACCTTGCCTGCGTCGGCGATCCGGTCCACCCGCGCACCCGCCAGGCCGCGCTCTGCGAACTCGCTACGGGCGGCTTCCAAGATCCTTCGCTTGGTTTCGGCAGCGTTGGGTGGCATGGCTTCCAATCTACAGGTAACCAACTAGTTATTGACACGGGGGTCCGAGCGTGCCACGATCGGGACTGTAAGTATCCAGTTAGTTACGGAAGGAGCACGCATGCCCCAGAAGATTCTCATCACCGGAGCCAGCAGTGGATTCGGACGTGGAGCGGCCATCGAACTCGCCCGCCAAGGTTGGGACGTCATCGCTGCCGCTGAGACATGGCCACAGGTACGAAGCCTCCGCGAAGACGTACACTCTGCCGACGTTGAGCTGACTGTCATCAAACTGAACCTGCGGGACAACATCGACATCTCCCATGCCGCGAACTTCGACGTAGACGTCCTTGTTCTCAACGCGGGAGTGATGGAGGGTGGAGCTGTCGTCGATATCCCGCTCCAGCGGGTCCGCGAGTCGTTCGACGTCAACGTGTTCGGCCATCTGGAACTGGTACAGGCCATCGCACCGAAGATGATCGAACGTCAGCAGGGACGTATCGTGTGGACCTCCTCGATGGGCGGCATCCTCGTTGTTCCGTTCCTGGGGGCCTACTGCGCCACCAAGCACGCAATCGAAGCGATTGCCGGGTCAATGAAGACCGAACTCGAGCCCTTCGGAATCAAGGTCGCCACCGTGAACCCCGGAGTGTTCAACACCGGCTTCAACGACACCGGCGCTGAAAGCTACGTGCAGTGGTACGACCCCGAAACCGCGAATATCCCCATGCCCGACTTCGGGGACTCACTGGCGTATCAGGCCGATCCGCAGGAAATGGTCGATGCGATGGTTGAAACGATCACGTCCGACAATCCCGACTACCGGACCATGCGGCCACAGGAAACCATTGCTGCCGCCAAGCAGTGGCAGGAAACCGAGTGGACCCAGAAAGCCTAATTCCTCGCCAGAGAACGAAGGAGTAGAACCTATGGCACAGCCCACAATCACCCTCGAAGCAGCCACACGGGCTATCGATGCAGGCAAGCGCAAGGCACGGGAACTAGGGCTGAACGCGGTCTTCGCAGTCCTCGACGCCGGCGCAAACCTGGTCTCCTTCGAGCGCATGGACCGAGCATGGCTGGCATCCAATGACCTCGCCATCACGAAAGCTCGAACTTCGGTAATGTTCGAGATGCCGAGCGAATCGCTGAACGCTCCAGTGCAGTTGGGTGAACCCCTCGCGCACTTCGACCACACCAGCGGTGGACTACTGCTCATGGGAGGTGGCGTGCCCATTACGGACGCGGAAGGAAACCTCCTCGGGGCACTTGGTGTCTCTGGCGGAACACCAGAGCAGGACGCCGAGATTGCTCGCGCGGCTGTGAGCTGATGCACACAGCGGCATGACCAGCTCGATCGCATCGACGGGCTCCGGTCGGCAGCAAGGGAGCAGGGCGGTCACTCTGACCGCGCCGCGCATCAGTTCGACCATGAAGTACACCCCGAATCAGAAGCATCCACCCGGCTGCTCTTCATCCTTATTGAGTTGAGGCCAGGATAGCGTTTGACATCATGATAATATCAGGGGCGTAATTCGTCGCACCGATCCGCCAATGGCAGGGTTCACCCTCATGGCCCGCAAGGAAATCACCCAGTTCTTCGACGATCTCGACAACACCCTCCTTAGCACCGAGGGGGTCAATGCCGTCGAGTTCAGCCACGTGGGATCGGCCTACGTCCTGGACCTGTCCGCGGACAACGCGCAGAAATTCGCTGACACCGCCGCGGCCCGGTACACCACCGCCAACTTGTCGTACCGGGCCACCAACCCCCGCCACTGCCTAACCTTGTTGAACACCCACTCAACAACATTACGGCCCTTGTAGGCCTCAGTATCGAACCCCGGTGGCCTGCCGCCACCGACCCGCGGCACCGGGATGTCATCAATGATCTGGTG
>NZ_JBQSWV010000047.1:0-10163 GCF_052377495.1 Corynebacterium sp. AOP36-E1-14 | reverse complement strand
GGCGTGGTGTTGCCCAACACCCCGCCCCCCGCCCCAACTTGGTACCCCTGCGGGGGATCAGTTCTCGTGCCAGGGGCCGATGTCGGTGACGGGGAAGTCCATCTTGTCCGCCATGACCTGGTAGGTCTCCAGTCGCACGTCGAGCACGCGGGTCTGTTCGGAGAGCAGGTCCGGCAGGCCCAGACCGATCTTGGAGAGCTCCGCGGCGATGTCGTCGGGGGCCCAGTCCGCGTTGATGGTGATCGGGATCATCGTGTCCACGCCGAGCAGCTCCAGCGTCATCGTCAGTTCCTGCACGAAGATGTGGAAGTTGCCGGTCAGGGTGCTGGTGTTCCCCTTGGTGTCGTCCAGCAGGTCGGGGCCCAGGGAGTTGGGGAACTGCACGCGCAGGTTCTCCATGACAGCCTGGTCGGCGTCGATACGGATCGCCTTCTTCGGCCCCTGCACCGTGTCGATGGTGACGTAGGACAGCTTCATGCCCGGTGTCATCGTCGCGTTGTCGGTCTTGATGGTGAAGGTGTCGCCGTACGGTGGCCGCATGTTCGCCACCGGCTCCGGCGGTGCCACGTTCAGCCCCGGGATCTCCACCCCGAGGGACTCCAGGGAGCCGTCGATGCCGTCCTGCAGCTGGTTGCCGTCCGGCAGGGTGAGCTCGGGGAGGTTGAGGTCGGGGACCTCGGGAAGCTCCGGAAGGTTCGGCAGGGCGGGGGAGTTGTTGGTCTCCCCGTCGGTGTCTCCGTCGCCGTTGCCGGTCTGGCCGGGGATCTGCAGGTCCGGCAGCTGGATGTCCGGCAGGCCGGGGATCTGGGCGCGGGCGTCGGGCGTCTGGATGCCGACACCGACGGCGAGCGCGGCGAGCACGGCGATCACCGGCTTCGCGTTCGCGGCTCCTTTCCCTGACTTCTCTGCTTTCCGGGCCTGCTTGGCCTCCTTCTTCTGGCGCTTCTCGTCCTTGGCGTCCTCGCGGGACTGCGGGTCCCAGGCCAGGGCCAGGGCACCGCCGACGAGGCCGAGGATCAGGCCGATGATGAGCCCGCCGAAGTTCGTCTGCCACAGGGACAGGACCGAGAGGATCATCGCGGCGACGCCGGCGATCACACGCCCTTCACCACGGAACCAGCACATCAGTCCGCAGGTGATCAGCAGGAGGCCGATGACCAGGGTGGAGACCCCGCCCATGGTGGAGATCTGGATCTGGATGTTGGAGATCTCCAGAGACAGGTAGGCCGGAGCCATGATCGCGATGCCGGCCAGGATCATCAGCAGGCCGGCACCGAACGGGCGCTGCTTGCGCCAACGGGTGAAGCGCCGGTTCTGCTTCTCGAGCTTCTCCGAGCGGGACGCATCGTCGGACGCGGTGGCACCGGCAGCGTCGCCGGACGCCGCGTCGCCGGCGGAATCGCCGGTGGCGTTGTCGTTGACGGCGTTGTCGTCGACGGCGTCGATGAGCTCGGTGGTGTCCTCGTCCCTGGGATTGTCCGGGGACGAGGTGGAGTCGTCAGGCATCAGCACTCAGCCTCGTCAACGCTCACGACACCCACCTTGGCACCTGCGGCGGTGAGCTTGTCCGCGCTGATCGAGGTGGCCTTGATGACCTGGTCCCAACCGGTCAGGCTGTCCGCGTGCAGGCCCCAGGAGCCGGCGGCAGGCTCGTCGTCGAGCTGGCTGGCGTCCACACCGATCTGCGCGTTGTTCAGCGTGAGGCCACCGACCAGGCCGGGGGCGCCGAGCACCAGGTGCTCGGCGGTGGTGTTCTCGCCGGGGACGAGCATCTGGAAGCGCTTCTCGCCCAGGCCGGGCAGGTTCAGCGGAGCCGTCATGCACATGTCGGTGATCGTGGCGTCGTCGAACACCAGACGGGCCACGCCCTGGGCGCCGTCGTGCTGGTCGTCGGTGCCGCCGAAGATGGCCACACCGCTGGCGTCGAGGTTGCTGACCTCCTGGTTGAAGATCGTGTTCGACAGTGCCAGATTGGCGGAGATACCGCCCTGGGCCATTGCCACGCCCACCCCGGCGGTGGCCAGGAGGCCGACCGCCATGACGCCGGCGAACCGCTTTCCCTTGATGTGTCCCATGTTCGTTCCTCCGTTGGTGAGGTGGCGCTCTCCACGCCCCTCGGTTAGTAAATATGAAGCCGACTTCGCAACATCGTATCGCTGTCGTACTTGTTTCTGTGAAGAATGCGCAAATTGTAGTGGGGCGTGTCACGATCGGCGGGTAGCCGACGTGCTGACCAGGCATAACACTAGCGCACTGATTTGTAGTGCGACAAGGGCGACCACCAGCGCGACCCACCCGATCTGGAAGAAGTAGCCCGAGAGCCACCCGATCACCGAGGATCCGAGGTAGTAGCTCATCACGTAGATCGAGGAGGCCTCCGCCCGGTCGCGGTCGGCGATCTGGCCGACCAGGGTGGAGGCGGTGGAGTGCACGGTGAAGAAGGCGGCGGTGAACAGCAGCACGCCGAGGACGGTGACCACCAGGTTCGGCACGAGCGCGAGGCACAGGCCCACGGTGGTCAGGGTGACTCCGCCGACCAGCACCCGTGCCGCCCCGTATTTGGCGACCATCGCCCCGGCCCGCGCCGAGGACCACGTCCCGGACAGGTAGAGCAGGAACACCGCCCCGGCGAGAGCCTCGGTGAGGCCGAACTCGCCGGTCAGGCGGAAGCCGAGGTAGTTGTACAGGGAGACGAAGGCGCCCATCATCAGGAACGGCAGGATGAACAGGGCCACCAGGCGGCGGTCGTGCCAGTGGCGGCGGAAGGCGGCGACCTCGTGGCGCAGGGTGATCTTCTTCGGCGTGAAGTGGCGCTGCGGCGGCAGTGCCCAGACGCACACCAGTCCGAGCGCGAAGGCGACCAGCCCGCCGGCGAGCACGGCGCCGCGCCATCCGGTGAACTCCAGTACGCCGGACGGCACCAGGCGTCCGAGCAGCCCGCCGAGTGTCGTGCCGGCGATGTAGAGGCCCATCACCCGGCCCAGGTGGTCCTGGCGGATCTCCTCGGACAGGAAGCTCATCATCACCGCCGGGACGCCGGCGACCGCCAGGCCCTGCAGGGCGCGTAGGCCGATGAGGATGCCGATGCCGGGGGCGATCGCCAGCAGCAGGCTCAGCGCGGTGGCCGCCAGGACGGACACCTGCAGGACGCGGCGACGACCGACGCGTTCGGACAGGATGCTCACCGGGATCACGGCGACGGCGAGCATGCCGGTGGTCGCCGACACCGTCAGTGCGGCGGTGGTGGGGGTGACCCCCAGGCCGTCGTGGATCGCCGGCAGGACGGCCTGGGTGAGGTACATGGCGTTGAAGCTGGCCAGTCCGGCGGTGGCGGCGGCGACCATCACCCGCCGGTAGCCGGGGTCGCCCGGGGAGAGCCGCGTGTCTGTACCGTCTGTGCCGTCTGGGTCACCGGTGCCGCCTGTGTCGTTCATGCCGCCCATCGTGGTCACCTCCCGCTGACAATCAAAATGCATTACAATGACGAACCTGTCCCGAATAATGCATCAGGCGGCGCGCAGGCCGTCACAGGCTCGTCAGGGGAGGTGTCGTGCGTGGCTGACCCCGTGGACCTCGACTGGTTCCTCGACCTCGTCGAGACCGGCAACATGGTCGACACCGCCCTGACGACCGGCATCAGCCAGTCGGCGTTGTCGCGTCGTCTGGGCAAGCTCGAGGCCGCCGTCGGCGTGGAACTCTTCGACCGGCGGGGCCGCAACCTCGTGCTCAACCACCGCGGCGCCGTGCTGGCCGCGGCCGCCGTGGACACCCGGGACACCTGGCGCGCCGGCGTCGACGAGGTCCGTCGGCTCGTCGACCCGGAACTGGGAACGGTGCGCCTGGGCTTCATGCACTCGTTGGGCACCTGGCTGGTTCCCGACCTGCTGAGGGAGTTCCGCACCGCCCACCCCGGCATCGACTTCGAACTGGTGCAGGGCGCGGCACTGGGCCTCGTCGACCAGGTGCTGGACGGGCGCCTGGACCTGGCGATCGTCGGGCCCTGCCCCGTCGACCACGTGTCCTCCGGGGTGGTGGGCTGGACGGAACTGGCCGAGCAACGCCTCGGGCTGGCGGTGTCCTCGGACCACCGGTGGGCGGGCCGGGCGTCCATCGTCCTGGCGGAGGCGGCGGAGGAACCCTTCGTGGCGATGCTGGAGGGCTACGGCACCCGCCTGCTGCTCGACGGGCTGGCCGCCGACAACGGATTCCGCCCCCGGCTGGTCTTCGAGTCCATGGAGCTGACCACCGTCGCCGGACTGGTCACCGCGGGGCTCGGCGTGGCACTGCTGCCGCTGGGCGACCCGAACCTGCAGATGGAGGGAATGTCCGTGATCCCCCTGGACACGGACAAGGTGCGCGAGCTCGGCGTGGTGTGGGACGCCGCGGGCACCAACCTCACGCTGCCGGTGGCCCGCTTCCTGGAACTCGTCAGGCGGCGGGCTGTCGACGGGTGACGAAGGAGGCGACCACACGCCACCCGATCATCAGGATCCCCAGGAAGATCAACGAGGTCAGCAGGAACATCCACGGCAGCGACAGGTTCACGACACTGCGCACCACGATGCCGATGAACCACGTCACGATCAGCACGCCGAGGCCCGTGCCGGGGGCGGGACGCACGGTCCCGGTGAGCACCAGCGCCCACGCCACGGCCAGTCCGAGCAGGAACGGCCAGGACGTCCCCAACCAGCCGAGGATGGAGAAGCCGGAGTCGTGGGAGAGCCTGCCCAGCAGGGCGAAAACGAGGACGGCGACGGCGTCGATGACCAGCGCCATCGTGGTCGAGGTACCGGCGGTGGCGGAGAACGGACCGGCGGGGCCGGACGACACATCGGGGGATTTCGTCATACCGACCATTCTAGGGTGTGACCACCGCCCGTGGGGGTCACTCCTCCGGACGCTCCGGATGACGGGGGAGCCGGTCGATGATGCCGTCGTCGTCCGTACCGTCCCCCGTACCGTCCCGGTCGTCGTGCGGGCGTCGAGCCGCCGAGCCGCCGGTGATCTGCCGGAAGGTCAGGCCCCGGCCACTGCGGCGCCGGACGTCGGACGTACCGGACGCCCCGCCCGCCGAACCGGCAGAGCCGGTCGTGTCGCCGGCACCGCCGGTGCCCGCCCCGGACGCCGCGGCGTCCTGCGCCTCCTCCGGGCGCACGAACGTCCACAGGAACACCAGCCAACCGACCAGGGTGAGCAGCGCGAAACTGATCATGCGGAACACGATGACCGCGGCCACCGCCTGCCCGGACCCCAGCCCCGCGGTACCGACCAGCATCGTGGTCAGCGTGATGTCCACCGGGCCCAGCCCGCCGGGGGTGATCTGCGCCTGGCCCACGAGCTTGGCCATGATGAACGCCAGCACCGCGCCGGCGACGCTGGGTTCGGCGCCGATGGCCAGGATGCACAGGAACAGGCACACGATCTCCAGCACCCAGTTCAGCAGGGAGACGAACACCGCGTAGCCCAGCCACTTCGGCGAGAGGTCCACGGCCCGCAACTGGTCGGCGAAGCTGCGGATCTGCTCGTGGAACCGGTCGGCGGGCTTGTGGCGCTTCTCGTTGAACCAGGTCATCGCCGCCAGCAGGCCGGCCTGCACCTTCTCCGGGTTGCGTGCCACCCAGTTCGCCGCGAGCGTCAGGGCGATCAGCGCGACCAGGGAGAACGTCAGCGAGAACACGTGCACGTTGGCCTGCAGGAAGAACACCGCACCGAAGCCCAGGATGGCCATCGCCGCACCGGACAACGCCCCGGAGATCACCAGGTACCAGCTGGCGATGACCGGGGTCGCACCCCACTTCATCTGCTCGCGGAAGATCATCGCCGCCGAGATCGCCGGCCCACCCGGGAACGACGACGACCACGCGTTGGCCGACAGCCCCAGCGCATTGGCGCTGGTGCGTTTCACCGGCACGCCCGCCGGCCGCAGCAGCGCGACCATCACCTCGGCCTGCGCGACCATCGACAGGCCCATCGCGACCACGGCGGCCAGGATGTACCAGTTGTTGGCCTGCAGCATCGCCGCCCACCCCTCCTCGAGGAAGTGGTAGTGGTCGCGGGCGAGGAAGATGATCGCCCCCAGCAGCATGAGGGTGAGCAACGCCCGGACGCGCGGATCCTTCAACCACTGGAGGATCATGCGCCACCGGTCGCGGAAACGGCTGGGCTGGGGGTCGGAGGTCATCGGCGGTCAATTCTCCCGGTCGTCGGGACGTTCCTGCTGCAGGCGCCGCATCAGTTCGCTGAAGGGGACCGCGTCGTCCGACGTCGCGTGCGCACCGTAGGACGCCGCCTCGTCGTGCTCCTCGGCGTCCGATGCGTCCGCCGCGTCCGTCGCGTCCTGCGTTTCGACCCCGGCGGGACGCGCCGCGGGCAGCGGCGAGCGGGACACGACGGCGCCCCGTGCGTCCGGCGCTGCGTCCTGTGCCTCGTCCTGCGTCTCTTCCGGGGCACCGACGGTGACCGGTTCGCGGACCGGCTCAGAGGTCGGCCCAGAGGTCGGTCCAGTGGCCTGCTCCGGGCTGTAGCCCTCGAGTTGCTCGTTGTGGCCGATCTTGCGCGACAGGGCCGTGACCCAGCGCGGCGCCCACCAGCAGTCCTCGCGCAGCAGGAACATCACCGCGGGCACCAGCAGCATGCGGATCACCGTGGCGTCGATGATGAGCGCGGCGATCATGCCGAAGGCGATGTACTTCATCATCACGATGTCGGAGAACGCGAACGCCCCGGCCACCACGATCATGATCAACGCCGCGGCGGTGATGATGCCGCCGGTCGTGGCCGTGCCGAACCTGATCGCCTGTGGTGTCGAGGCCCCGTGCGCCCGGGCCTCGACCATCCTGGACACCAGGAACACCTCGTAGTCCGTGGACAGTCCGTAGATGATCGCCACGATCAGCACCAGCACCGGGCTCATCAGCGGGCCCGGCGAGAAGTTGAACAGGTCCGCGCCCACACCGTCGACGAACAGGGCGGTCAGGATGCCCAACGTCGCACCGGTGCCGAGGATGTTCATGATCACCGCCTTCGCCGGCAGGATCACCGACCCGAACACCAGCGACAGCAGGATGAACGTGGCGGCGATGATGTACACCAGCATCCACGGCAGCTTGTCGAACAGCGCCTCGATCGACTCGACCTCCATCGCCGGGGTGCCGGCGACGAGCACGGTCCCGTCGGCGTTGAGGCCGTGGGCGATGTCGCGCAGCTCGTTGACGATGCGGTCGTTGTCGTCGCGGTCGGCGATGCCCGCCGACAGCACCGTCACCCCGTCCTGCGTGGGCTGAGACACCTGGAAGGTGCCGGTCAGACCCTCGATGGCGTTGGCCTTCTGGAAGACCTCGCCGACGGCGGCGTTGTCGCCCTCGACGACGAGCTTCACCGGGTCGGTGCGGAACTCCGGGAAGTTGTCGTCGAAGTGCGACTGGGCGATGCGGGTGTCGTTGCCCGGCGGGAGGTAGGTCTCGTTGATGCCGCGGAACTTCACCCCGCTCAACGGGATGGTCAGCAGGATCAGCAGGGCCACGATGCCCACCGTCATCAGCTTCGCGTGCTTCATCGCGAACGCCGGGACCTTGCCCCACCACGACGCCACCGTGGCCTCGCGGGTACGCCCGCGGCGGATGATCGTCCACTTGTCGATGCGGTGGCCGAGCATCGCGAACAGGCTGGGCAGCACCGCCACGCTGATCAGCGCCGCCAGGCCCACCGCGGAGATCGCGCCGTAGGCCACCGACTTCAGGAAGGCCTGCGGGAACATCAGCAGGCTCGACAAGGCGACCGCCACCATCAGGGCGGAGAAGACCACGGTCTTGCCCGCCGAGGCGGTGGTGTTGCGTACCGCGGTGCGTGTGTCGTTGCCCTCGGCGAGCTCCTCACGGAAACGCGAGACCATGAACAGCCCGTAGTCGATCGCTAGGCCCAGGCCCAGCAGGGTGACCACCGACTGGGAGAAGGTGTTCACCTGGGTGACCCCGGCGAGCACCGAGAGGATGCCCATCGACCCGAGGATCGACAGGATGCCCACGACCAGCGGCATGCAGGCGGCGACCACGCTGCCGAAGATCACCAGCAGCAGCAGGGCGACGACCGGCAGGCCGATCAGCTCGGCGCGCTGGATGTCGTCGCCCATGCCGGAGTCCAGGGCGCCGGCGACGGCCGTGGCCCCGCCGATCTCCACGGTGGCACCGTCCACGGTGATCTGGTGCAGCTCGTCCTCGATGACCCGGTAGTTGTCGAGCACCTCGTCCTCGGTGCCGTGCAGGCTGATCGCGGCGAAGGCGGAGGTGCCGTCGTCGGAGAGCATCTGCTCTTGACCGGTGTCGAAGTAGCTGGTCATCCCGGCCACGGCGTCCTGGTTGCCGACGGCGATGGCGTTGAGCTGGCTGCTGACGTTCTCCATCAGGCCCGGATCGGTCAGGTCGGCGCCATCGGCGCTATCGCTGGTGACGAGCACGATCACGTCGCCGGAGGCGTCGCGTCCGAAGGTCTCCTGCTCGATCTGCGCGGCGCGGGTGGAGTCGCTCGTCGGGTCGTCCCACCCCTCCTGGCTCATCCGGTCGTCCAGCTGGGTGCCGATGCCCAGGTAGAGCACGCCGATCAGCACGATGATGACGGCGGGGATGATGCGTCGGAAACGGAAGGCGAAGTCGCCCCATCTCGTGAACACTTAGGAAGGCTCCTTTCAGCGAACCAACGCGGAGAGTGGGCGGTACGGCTGGAGCCAGGCACCGTCGTCCGGCAGGGAGTCGAGGTTGACGCGCGGCAACGGCGCGCGGAAGACCCCGGGGATGTCCTCGAGGTCGAGGAAGCCGATGGTCTCGTTCTCCACGGCCCAGTGGGCGTGCTCGTGGAAGCCGAGCACGGTCACCGGGATCTCCCCGGCGAGCTCCTCGAGCAGCTCGCGGAAGTTCTGCCCGTCGGCGCTGGCCACGACCAGACCGTCGAGCACGCCCTCGTCACGACGACGACGGATGTGCTCGAGCATGTCCGGGTCGACGTCGGAGTCCTCGGTGAGCTTCGGCTTGGCGAAGACGGCGAAACCGACGTTGCGCAGGGCGTCCACCCAGCCGCGGATCTGCTCGGCGGAGCCGGGCGCGACGTTGGTGAACACCGTCGCCTCCGGCGTCAGTTCCACGGCCTCGCCGGACGCGTCGCGCGCCTCGTCGATGAGCCAGCGGCCCACCGCGTCGAAGCGCGGGCGGTGCACGGCGTCGGGGCGTCCCCCCAGCAGGGAGCCCAGACCCATGTCGATGTTCGGCGCGTCCCAGACCAGCAGGTACACCGGCGTCTGCTCGGCCTGCCCGGTGTAGGACAGGGCCTCGGCGTTGCCGGAGCGCGCGCCGCTCATCGCCGCTTCCAGAGGTACTCGCGGATGGTGTGCTCCTTGTCCAGGCCCTTGCCCTCGAACTTGGTGATGATCTGGCGGTCGGTGAGCACCGGCGCCACCTCGGCGCGGGTCGTCTCGTCCTGCGGCCAGCCCAGGTACTCCAGGTCCGGTTCCACGTCGACGAGCTCGTCGATCCAGTCGGCGTAGTCGGCGTGGTCGGTGGCGACGTGCAGGATGCCGCCGGGGCGCAGACGCGAGGCGATCAGGTGCAGCGTGCCGGTCTGGATGATGCGGCGCTTGTGGTGCCGCGCCTTCGGCCACGGGTCCGGGAAGAAGATGCGCACCCCGGCGAGGCTGCCCGGGGCGAAGAGACGCTGCAGCACCTCGACCCCGTCGCCCTTGACCATACGGACATTCCCGATGTCGCCGCGCACGACCGAGCCCAGCAGCTTCGCCAGGCCCGGACGGTAGATCTCCACGGCGACGACGTTGGTGTCCTCTTCCAGCGGGGCCATGGCCGCGGTGGACGTTCCCGTGCCGGAGCCGACCTCGACGATGGTGTCGTGGCCGGTGCGTCCGAACCATCCGTCGAGGTCGACCGGGTCGGTGAGGTCGTCGGTGAGTTCGATGCCCAACGACGGCCAGTTCTCCTCCCAGAGGTTCTCCTGGTTGTCGGTGAGTGTTCCGCGCCGGAAACTGAAGCTACCCAGTCGCGGATAGTCGCGTCCGTCGTTAAACTCTGTCTGCAGGGGGCGGCCACGGCCACCCGAACGCGGTGCTGGGGGGTTATCGGTATTAGACATCCCTCACATTGTGGCAGAACACAGCGGTACAGGGA
>NZ_JBQSWV010000046.1:0-10196 GCF_052377495.1 Corynebacterium sp. AOP36-E1-14 | reverse complement strand
CCCGGAGAGCAGCGAAGAGCTACCCCGAGAACCCATCGGCCATGGCGATGTCGTGCAACTCCTCCGACACGCGCCCCGCCAGGTTCCGGTCCTCCCACATCATCCGGACCACGGACTCGCTGTCCCCGTCCGGCAGTGACGGCACCCCGCCGACGAGTCCCTCGCGGACATGGCGGAACACCCGGCACTGTGCCTCACGGTGCACGAACGGCACCGGCTCCACGTCGCGGCCGGTGTGGTGCTGCACGTCCGGGATCAGCCCCCAGCAGCTGCGGTAGATGTCGTAGCCCTCGAGCTCCTCCCCGTTGTCGAGGGTCACCGTGTCGGCCACGTGGATCCGGTCGTAGTTCGGCGACTCCGTCCCGTCCACGCACGCGAGCTGCTCCTCGTCGAGGAAGCTCACCCACATCGTGGTCTGCGCCCCGGGCTGCCGGTACGGTGCGGCGGCGATGTAACCCCGGGGGCTGACGTGCGCGGTGAAGGCGGTGGTGGTGTCCGGCACGCACGCCCGGATGAAGGGCACCATCGGCGAGACGCCGTGCGACTCCAGCTTCGTGAGCATCACCCCCGGCGAGGCGTTCGACCCCACCGCCACCACGGGGGTGAGTCCCAGGTCGTCGGCGATGCCGACCATGCCGACCTCACCGGGGAAGTAGCCCTCGGCGGTCAGCGTCCCGGAGGCGGTGGGCCAGGGTCCGGGGTACAGCCACGGTGTGGCGGTCAGGTCGACGTCGAGGCAGGGCGCGTGCTCAGGTGCAGCAGTCATGACAACCTCCACCCTACGCCAACCCTGCTCTCCCGTCCCACCAGTCACAGGATACGATCTGGTACATGCGTACGACGACCCGCCGGGACCAGATCTTCGACGCCGTGGACCGGCTCATCGGCCGGGAGGGGATCACGGCGGTGAGCATGCGCACCGTGGCCGCCGAGGCCGGCGTGTCCCTGCGCCTGGTGCAGTACTACGGCACCGACAAGAACACCCTGGTCGCCGCCTCCCTGCAGCGTCTCTCCGACCGCAGCATCCGACGGTGGCGCGAGCGACGCCACCCGGACGACTCCCTGCGCGCGGTCATCGAGGGCTACTTCGCCGCCACCCTGCCCGTCGACGAGGAGACCTGCGCCTTCCACCGCATCAGCGTGTCGATGGAGCTCATGGCCGTCACCGGCACCGAGCCGGCGGCCTCGGCGTACCGCCGTCACCTCGCGGCCACGGGCACGGAGTTCACCGACGCCTGCCTGACCGCCATCCCGGAACTCGGGGAGAACACCGCCGGCAGCATCGTGGACACGGCGATGGCCCTCGGTCACGGCCTCGGCTCCCAGCTGATGGCCGGACGCGTCACCGAGGAGGCTGCGCGCGCCACCGTCGCCGCGATGGTCGCCGACCTGCCGGGCTAGAACAGATTCAGAACCGTTTCAGCAGGTCGTGGGCTTCCTGCGCCATGCGGGCGATGACCTCGCCCGCCGGTTCCTGCTGCCGGACCAGGCCCACGCCCTGCCCCGCGTGGAGCTTCAGGTCGTCGGCGTGGCGTCCGCCCGGGGCGCGGGCGGCGACGAGTTCGGCGTCGTCCACCGTCCGGTCGTCGGCGTAGCGGTCGACGAAGTCGTTGCGCACGGTGCGCGTGGGCCAGGTGGTGGTGTCCCAGCCGACCTGCTCGGCGCGGTCGTAGATGCCGGTCAGCACGGTGTTGCGCGCCGAGGCCGCCACGGCGGCCGCCTTGAGGTCCGTCGAACCCATCGACTCGGGGGACGCCAGCAGCGCCGTGCCGATCCAGGCGGCGTCCGCACCCGCGGCGAGCACGGCGGCCAGGCCTCGTCCGGTGCCGATCCCGCCGGCGACGGCGACGGGCACGCCCGGGGCGTGCGAGGCGGTGTGGTTGAGCACCTGCTGCATCAGCGGCATCGTTCCGATGCGCCCGGTGTGCCCGCCGGCGTCGGTGCCCTGCACGCAGAGCACGTCCACCTCGGACTGCAGGGCCTGGCGCACCTGCGGCATGTCGTTGACCGGCGCGACCACGCTGATCCCCGCGGCGTGCGCCCGCGCCACCCACGGCGACGGGTCGCCGAAGGCCAGGGAGATCACGGTGGGGTTGGCCTCCACCGCGGCGTCGAAGACCTCGTCGGTCAGCGCCCACACCATCAGGCCGATGCCGAAGTTGCCGCCTTCCCCGGCGATCTCGGCCTGCTCCAGGATCCACTCCGGCGACGTCGAGGCCCCCACCCCGATCATGCCGAGCCCGCCGGCCCGGCTCACGGCGGCGGCCAGCTCACCACCGGCACGTCCTGCCATGGGTGCGCCGATGACCGGCAGGTCGATGCCCCACAGTCGGGTCAGCAGCGTGTGCGGTAGCTGTGTCACGGTGGTCCTTCCTTACGTCGCGTTGTTCCCTCCAGGGTAGCCTGGCGGCCATGGACATGACACTGAAGAACGCCAAGGACGTCAACACCGCCGCCGTCACCACCCTCGGCCTGATCGGGGGCTGGGTCAGCGCGCGCGAAACCGGTGTCCGCCCGCTGGGCGGTGTGCTGCTCGCCGCGGCAGGCGTGTACGCCGGACGTACCTGGCTGGCCAAGGGCGGCCCCGCGCTGACCGCCGGGCTGAGCACCGCCTACGTCGCCGGCTTCGGTCTCTCGCACCCGCTGGCCAAGAAGATGGGGGCCTGGCCGGCCGTGCTCACCGTCACCGCCGGCGTCGCCGGTGCGTCCTACCTGCTGGCGGACAGCAAGTAGGCACCCACCGTGTTCTCGGCGAGGGCGCGTAGCTCGTCGAGGTGCGGTTCCACGTCGCCGGTGAAGGTCACCGGGTCGGCGGCCGTGGTCCAGCCGAAACCGGTGGCGATCTTCTCCAGCGCGTTCTCGGCACCGGTGGTGTCGTAGCCACCGCGGATCCAGTAGGAGAAGGGCTTCTCGCGGTCCTGGTTCTCCAGGAACGTGGAGTCGAGGTAGTGCTTCAGCGCGCCGGAGATGTAGCCGAAGTTGGCGCTGGTGCCCAGGATCACCGCGGCGGCGTCGTGGAGTTCGCCGGCGTCGGGTTCCAGCGCCTCGCGTTCGCGCACCTCCAGTTCCTCGTCGAGTTCGCCGGACGCCTCGCGCGCCGCCGCGCGTGCGGCGTCGAGCACGGTGTCGGCGATGGTGCGCAGCTTCCCGGTCGGACTGTGGTGCACGATCAGAAGGTAGGCCATGGACCCCATGATGCACGTATCCTCGGGGACATGACAGGCACGACAGACGACACCTTGAGCACCGTGGTCCTGCGGCACGTCTCCTTCGAGGACGCCGGCACGTGGGAGGAGCTGCTGCAGCCCCGCCACGTCGACGCCGGCGTGGACTTCCCGCCGGGCCCGCTGGAGGCCGACCTGCTGGTCGTCATGGGCGGGCCGGTCAACGCCGAGGACCCCGACTACCCGTACCTCGCCGACGAGATCGAGCTCATCCGCGCCCGTCACGCCGCCGGACGCCCCGTGCTGGGCGTCTGCCTCGGCGCGCAGCTGCTGGCGCTGGCGCTCGGCGGGCGGGTCGTCCCCGCCCCGGAGGGGGTTCCGATGCAGATCGGCTGGTCGCCGGTGACGCTCACCGACGCCGGGGCGTCCGGCCCGTTGCGCGCCCTGGAGGGACTCCCCGTCCTGCACTGGCACGGCGACCGCATCGAACTTCCCGTCGGGCGGGCGGCCGCGGCCGCCGGCGTGGAACGCCTCGCCCACGACGAGGACACCCCGGTGCAGGCCTTCCGCTCCAACCACGCCCTCGGCCTGCAGTTCCACCCGGAGGTCGACCCGGACACCTTCGAGCGGTGGCTCATCGGCCACCACGGCGACCTGCAGGAACAGGGTGTGGACGTCGACGTCCTGCGCAGGGCGACCGCGCAGGAGGGCCCGGGGCTGGTCGAGCCCTCTCGCCGGATGGTGCTGGGCTGGTTACGCACCGTGGGGCTGATCGACTGATTACAGTGGGGAACATGAACTCACCACTGATCCTCCCCTTCAACGGCCGGGTGCCGCGCATCCACGCCTCCGCCTACGTCGCGCCGACGGCGGTGATCATCGGCGACGTGGAGATCGGCGCGGACTCCTCGGTGTTCTACGGCGTGGTCATCCGCGGCGACGTCGGGTCGATCCGTATCGGCGAGCGCACGAACATCCAGGACAACTCCGTGCTGCACGTGGACACGGG
Organism: Corynebacterium sp. AOP36-E1-14; assembly: GCF_052377495.1. NCBI lineage: Bacteria > Bacillati > Actinomycetota > Actinomycetes > Mycobacteriales > Corynebacteriaceae > Corynebacterium > Corynebacterium sp. AOP36-E1-14. Next base: position 6,023 of record NZ_JBQSWV010000046.1, on the reverse strand, counting down.
GGTCTCCAACGTACTCGGCGACGACGTCACCGTGGGCCACCAGGCGCTGGTACACGGCGCCAGCGTGGGCGACGGCACCCTGATCGGCATGTCGTCCTCCCTGCTCAGCGGGTCCACGGTGGGTGCGGGAACGTTGATCGGCGCCGGGGCGACCGTCCTGGAGGGGCAGGACGTGCCGGACGGCGTCCTCGCCGCCGGGCTGCCGGCGAAGGTGCGCCGCGAGCTCACCGACGAGGAGCGCGCCGGCCTGGTCACCCACGCCGGGCACTACGTGGAGATCGCCCGTGGTCAGGCGTCACCGGGGCAGGCGGTCGACATCGACGAGGTGCGCTTCAGCTGAGCGAACTCAGCAGCTCCGGCAGCCCGACCGCCGCGGTGGTGCGCAGCGACCGGGTCGCCAGCGGTGTCAGGTCGGTGTCCGCCGGACTGATCTCGACGACGGGTACGCCCCGTGCCGCGGCGATGTGCGGCAGTCCGGCCGCGGGGTAGACCACCCCGCTGGTGCCGACGATGACCAGCAGGTCGCAGGTCTCCATGGACTCCTCGGCGGCGGCGAAGGCGTCCTGCGGCAGTGCCTCGCCGAACCAGACGACGCCGGGACGCACGAGGTCACCGCAGGTGGCGCAGTGCGGCGGGTGCAGGCGCGTGGTGGGCTCGGTGGAGGTTTCCTGAGGTGACGGCAGTTCCGGCTCGGGAGCCGGGGCACCGCAGCCGGCGCAACGGAAGTCGAAGAGGCTGCCGTGCAGGTGGGAGACGTCCCGGCTACCGGCGCGTTCGTGCAGGTCGTCGATGTTCTGGGTGGTGACGTGCACCTGCACGCCCGGGACGTCCTGCCAGGCGGCCACCACACGGTGACCGGCGTTCGGGGCGGCGGCGCGGGCCTTCGCCGCCCGCCACAGGTACCACGCCCACATGGCGTCCGCGTCACGCGACCAGGAGTCCACGCTGGCCATGGCCTGCGGGTCGACGTGGCTCCACAGTCCGGTGGTCGCGTCGCGGAAGGTGTCCAGTCCGGAGTCGGCGCTCATGCCGGCACCGGTGAAGACCTCGATGCGTCGGGCGTCACGGACGGTCTGTGCCAGGCTCATGCTCCAAGGGTAGGACGTGTTCTCCGGAGGCGTCCAGGGTCAGCGCCAGCGAGGAGATGTACTGCGTACGTCCGTCCGGGCCGGGCACCGCGGAGGCGAGCATGTCCGGGCGCTCACAGGACTCGCCGGTGACCGCGCAGGTCAGCCGGGCGTCCGAGGGGTTGCCGTCGGCGTCCTCCATGGGCAGGTCGATGCCGTCGGAGTCGCGGCGCAGGTACCAGCGACCCTTCGTGACGACGGCCATGAGCGGGGTGGTGACCACGGCGATGACCGCGGCGAACAACGGGGAGAACGGGGCGACGGTGTCGCCGAAGGCACCGAAGAACATGGCGATCGACACCCCGCCGGACAGCAGCACCGACACGATGCCCACCGGGTTGTAGTCGAAGAGCATGCCGCGGCGGAACTCCGGACGCTTCGGCGAGATCCCCAGCAGGTACTTGTTGACCACGATGTCGGCGGCCACGGTGAAGATCCAGGCGATGGCGAGGTTGGAGTAGAAGCTCAGTACGAAGCTCAGCACGCTGAACATGTTGAACTCCATCAACGCCAGGGAGATCGACACGTTGAGCACCACGAACCACACCCGGCCCGGGTAGCGCTTGGTGGTGCGCGAGTAGATGTTCGTCCAGGCCAGCGAGCCGCAGTAGGCGTTGGTGGTGTTGATCTTGATCTGGGAGATGACCACCAGCACCACCGCGAGGGTCACGGCGAGCCAGCCGGGCATCATCTGGCGGTACTCGGTCATGAACTGGTTGACCGGCTCCACGGCGATGTCGGAGCCCTGCCCCACCACCGAGATCATGTAGACGGCGAGGAAGACGCCGATGATCTGCTTCGTCGCACCGAGCACCACCCAGCCGGGCCCGCCGCAGATCACCGCGGCCCACCAGGAGCGGCGGTTGTCGTCCGTCTTCGGCGGCATGAACCGCAGGTAGTCGATGTTCTCGGCGATCTGCGCGGTCAGTGACAGGCAGACGGCGGCGGCGAGCATCATCGCCGCGAAGGACACCGGCGAGTCGTTCTCACCGGTGTACTCCAGGAAGGTGCCCACCGACGAGGGCTCCTGCACGATGAGCACCACCAGCGGCACGAACATCATCACCAGCCACAGCGGGTTGGTCCAGGAGTGCAGCTTGGACAGCAGCTTCATGCCGAAGATGACCAGCGGGATGATCATCAGCGAGCTGACCGCGTAGCCGGCCCACAGCGGGATGCCGAGGCCGACCTTGAGCCCCTGCGCCATGATCGCGCCCTCGGTGGCGAAGAGGATGAAGGTGAAGGACACGAAGATGAGGTTGGTGATGATCGAACCCTTGTAGCCGAAGCCGGAGCCGCGGGTGATCAGGTCGAGGTCCACGTTGTAGCGCGCGGCGTAGTAGGCCAGCGGGGCACTGGACACGAAGATCAGCACGGCGGCGATGAGGATGCCGCCGACGGCGTTGGTGGTGCCGTGCTCCACGCCGATGGCCGCGCCGATGGAGAAGTCCGCGAGGTAGGCGATGCCGCCGAGGGCACTGGCCGCGACGGCCGCCGGCGTCCACTTGCGGTAGTGCCGCGGGGCGAAGCGCAGCGAGAAGTCCTCGGTGCCGACGGGACTCGACGGGGTCTGTACCGACGGGGTGCCCGGTGAGCCCTGTGGGCCCTGCGCCTCCGCGGTGGTGGGTGTGGTCGCTGTCTGGGTCATGGGACAGGACGCTACGGTCGCCGTTTTTCCGGCACCCTCCCCGTGGCGTTTCGTCGAGGTTACGGTTGCGGCCGGGCGATCCACCGCCCCGCCGCGGCGCGGAACGCCGCGGTGTCGAGGGCGCCCGCGCCGGACGGGATGCCGCCCAGCCAGCGGGGACCGCCACGCAGGACGTCGAGCGTGGTGGACGTCGCGGCGTCCGGCGCGTCCGGTACAGAGCCGCCGATGACGCCGGCGCAGGCCACGCCCCGGTGGGCCAGGGCCTCGAGGGTGAGGTCGTGGTGGTTGAGGCTGCCCAGTCCGGTGGTGGTCACCACGACCACCGGGGCGCCGGTGCGCCGGGCGAGGTCGGCGACGGTGAATCCGCCGAGGTCGACGAGTACGCCGCCGGCGCCCTCGACGAGCACCAGACGGTCCGGGGCGTCCAGCGCCAGGATCCGGCGGGCCGTCTCCTGCAGACCGGGCAGGACGACGCCCGCGCGCCGTGCGGCGGCGACCGGTGCCAGGGGTTCGGGGCAGTAGGTGAAGCAGTGGGTGTCGGTGATGCCGGTGAGGGCGGTGACCGTACGCAGGTCGCCGTTGCCGGGCGCCTCGCCGGTCTGCACGGGTTTGACCACGGTGACGTGACGTCCTGTGCCCTGCCCGTTCACCGCCAGGGCCGCAGTGGCGACGGTCTTTCCCACGTCCGTGCCGGTGCCGGTGACGAGCAGGATCATGCGTCCACCGCCGCGACCATCGCGTCGGTGATGCGCACGATCTCCTCGTCGGTGCAGGTGAACGGCGGCATGGTGTAGAGCAGCCGGCCGAAGGGGCGCAGCCACACGCCGCGCTCCACCAGGGCCGCGGTGACCGCCGGGGAGTCCAGCGGGTCAACGGTCTCGACCACGCCGATCGCGCCGAGGACCCGCACGTCCGCCACGCCGGGGCGCCCGCGCAGGGGTTCCAGCCCCTCGCGCAGCAGCTGTTCGGTGCGGGCCACACGCGGACGCCAGTAGCCGGACTCCACCAGGTCCAGTGCGGCCAGGGACACCGCGCAGGCCAGCGGGTTGCCCATGAACGTGGGCCCGTGCATCAGGGCCCCTCCGCCGTCCGGCGAGTCCACGGCCGCGGCGACACGGTCGGTGGTCACCGTGGCGGCGAAACTCATGAACCCGCCGGTCAGGGCCTTCCCCAGACAGAGGATGTCGGGCGTGACCCCGGCGGCGGCGCCGACGAGCACGTCGCCGGTGCGTCCGAAGCCGGTGGCGATCTCGTCGAGGATGAGCAGTGCGCCGGTCCCGTCGCACACCTCACGTAGCCCGGTGACCAGGGCGTGGTCGTGGAAGCGCATGCCGCCGGCGCCCTGCACCACCGGTTCCACGATCACGGCGGCCACGTCGTTGTGTTCCACCGCCGCGCGCAGGTCGGCGAGGTAGCGCTCCAGCACCTCCGGGGTGCTGCCGCGCGGTGGCGGGGAGGGCACGAAGACCTGCGGGGTGAGCACCCCGGTCCACAGCGAGTGCATGCCGCCGTCGGGGTCGCACACCCCCATCGGCCCCTGCGTGTCCCCGTGGTAGCCGCCGCGCCAGGTCAGGAAGCGGGTGCGCTCCGGGTGGCCCACACCCCGCTGGTACTGCAGCGCGGCCTTCAACGCGACCTCCACCGACACCGAGCCGGAGTCGGAGAAGAACACCGAGGTCAGCGGATCGCCGGTGAGGTCTGGGCTGTTGATCAGGCAGAGGAGGCGTTCGGCCAGTTCCGCGGCCGGGCGGTGGGTGAGCCCGCCGAACATCACGTGGCTCATCCGGTCGACCTGTCCGTGGGCGGCCTCGCGCAGCGCCGGGTGACCGTGGCCGTGGCACGCCGCCCACCAGGAACTCATGCCGTCGATGACCTCACGGTCCCCGGCGGCCAGCCGCAGGCGTGTGCCGGACGCGGACTCGACCACGAGGTTCCCGGTCGCGCCGTGGCGTGGGGCGTAGGGGTGCCACACGTGCCGCCGGTCGGCGTCGGCCACCCGGTTGGCGTTCCACACGTCCGGGGAGTGCTCTAGGATAGTCATCACACCAGGCTATACACCGTTCAATGAAGGGACAACCGTGAGCGCACCGCACCTGCCCACCGCCACCCGCCTGCAGGTCTGGCGAGACGCCGGGCTCGGCCGCCACACCACCGACATCGCCACCGGACAGCACCCCGTGATCGAGACAGACGGCGGCGCGCGGCTGCTCTTCTCCTCCAGCAACTACCTCGGCCTGTCCCACCACCCCGCCGTGGTGGAGGCCGCGGTCGAGGCCACGTTCACCTACGGCACCGGGTCGGGCGGGTCCCGGCTCACCACCGGGTCCACACCCGTGCACCGCGCACTCGAGGAGGAGCTCGCCGACTGGCTCGGCTACCCGGACTGCGTGCTGCTGAACACGGGGTTCGCCGCGAACCTCGCCGCGCTCACGGTGCTGGCGGACGCTTCGGTGACGGTGTTCTCCGACGCCCACAACCACGCCAGCATCATCGACGGCTGCCGTGCCGCGCGCACCAACGGCGCCCGGCTGCGGGTCTACCCGCACCGCGACACCGACGCCCTGGCCCGGCTGCTGGAGCGGCGCACCACCGAACACGGACTCGTCGTCACCGACGGGGTGTTCTCGATGGGCGGCACCCTGGCACCCGTGGCCGAGATCGTCTCCCTGGCCCACGACAACGGGTGCGCGGTCATGGTCGACGACGCCCACGGCATCGGCACCGTCGGCGACGGACGCGGCTGCGCCGCACCGGGGGCGCAGGACGCTCAGGACGCTCCGGACGTGCTTGTCGGCACGCTGAGCAAGGCGCTCGGCGCGGAGGGCGGCTTCATCTGCGCCGACCGCGACACCTGCGACCTGCTGCGTAACCAGGCCCGCCCGTTCATCTACTCGACGTCCTCCCCCGTCCCGACGGTCGCCGCCGCGCTGGCGGCGGTGCGCCTGGTGCGTGCCGACGAGTCGCTCGTGCGGCGGCTGCAGGACAACGTCCGACGCCTCACCGACGGACTCGGCCTCGTCGGGCACCCGGGGACGCCGATCGTGCCCGTGCCGGTCGGCGACGAACGGGCGGCCATGGCCGTTGCGGCGGAGCTGCGGCAGGCGGGTTTCCACGTGCCGGCGATCCGCTACCCCACCGTCCCGCGTGGCGAGGCGATCCTGCGGGTCACCGTGATGGCCACGCACACCGGTGCCCAGATCGACGCACTGCTGGAGGCGCTGGCGGGCGTGTTCAGTCCTCCAGGTCGG
>NZ_JBQSWV010000045.1:0-10594 GCF_052377495.1 Corynebacterium sp. AOP36-E1-14 | reverse complement strand
CCTCGCCCTTGGCGGCGGCGTCGGCCAGGGCGGCGACGTAGTCGTCGAGGATGTAGGGCACGCCCAGCGGGGTGGGCATCGCGGCGGTGCCGAGCTCGTCGTTGCCGAGCAGCACGACGGCGTCGTTCTGGATGGCGGGGATCTGGCCGAGGATCGGGTCGTCCTTCATCGTGTCGAGCATCTCCTGGTCACCGTAGGTGACGATGATCTCCACGTCGTCGAAGACATCCGCCTGCTCGGCACTGATCGTGCCGCTGAAGTCCGGGTTGTCCTCGGAGAACTCGCGGATCGAATCCGGGGCCTCCATGCCCAGGTCCTCGAAGAACTTCGGGCGCGCGTCGTGGGTGGTGTAGAAGCTGACCTGGCTCAGGTCGGTCGGATCGACGTGGGTGAGGAACATCGTCTTCTTGCCCTTGATCTCCGGGCGCTCGTCGGCGGCCGCGGCGATCTGCTCCTCGAGGTCGGCGATGAGGTCCTGGCCCTCATCCTCCTTGCCGATGGCCTTCGACTCGATCTCGATGTTCTCGCGCCAGGTGGTACCCCAGGCGACCTGGTCCGCCGGGAAGGGCACGGTCGGGGCGATCTCGGAGAGCTTCTCGTAATCCTCCTCGGTGATGCCGGAGTAGCCGGCGAGGATCACGTCCGGCGCGGTGTCGGAGACGGCCTCGAAGTCGATGCCGTCGGTCTCGTCGAACAGGACGGGGGTCTCGTCGCCGGTGGCGCCGAGCTCGTCGAGCTTCTCCTGCACCCAGGGCAGCACGTCGGAGCCGCCGAAGTTGGCCTTGGCCATGCCGACCGGCACCACGCCGAGGGCCAGGGGAACCTCCTGGTTCTCGAACTGGACGGTGGCGACGCGCTCGGGCGTGCCGTCGATCTCGGTCGTGCCGAAGGCGTGCTCGACGGTGATCGTGTCACCGGAGCCACCGCCGTTGCCGTCACTGTCGTCACCACCGTCGGAGGAGCAGGCGGTCAGCACCAGGCCGAGGACCGCCACGAGGGCGATGAGCAGGGTCCGCAGCGAACTGAGCTGGGAAAGGGGGACGCGCAGGGTGCGGGTCATGGGTCACGGGCCTTTCGCGGGGGATGAAACGTCAGGGATGCCGGAAATTAGGCATGCCTGTACAAAATATCCCGAGCCTGACCTGCCCGCAACCACGCATTCAGGACAGCTGGTTGCTCGGATCGGACACGAGCGCCGGTGCCCGGAACTGCCCCGGGGTGACGCCCGTCGCCCGCCGGAAGGCGGTGATGAAGGCACTCGCCGAGCGGTACCCCACCCGTTCGGCGACCTCGGAGACCTCGTGGCCGACACCGAGCAACGCCACGGCGTGCTTCACCCGCGCCATCGCCACCCACCGGCTGAACCCCAGCCCCGTCTCCGCCTCGAAGGTCCGGGTCACCGTCCTGCTGCTCACCCCGATCCGCGACGCCCACGCGGTCAACGTGGTCTGGTCGGCGGGGTCGTCGCACACCGTCTCCACGATGGGGCTGATCAACCCCGCCCGCGGGACGGCGAGGACGAGTTCGTGCACCGACGGACGCAGGACGTCCAGGATCATCCGCTCGGTCAGCTCACGGGACTCCTCACCGATCCCGCCGGTACCGAGGCGGTCGATCAGCAGGCCCAGCAGCGGCGTGAGCTCCACCGCCACCGGACCCGAGCCCAGCGACGGGGTGTCCACGGTGAAGTGCACGGTACGCTGCCACGGCCCCGGCGACCGTCCACAGACGGTCGCCCACCCGCACCACACCGGACCCGGAGTCGTGCCACAGCAGCTCGTGGGTGGGGTGGGCGTGCTCACCCCAGGTGGTGTCGCGGTCGAGGACCTCGTCGCGCCCGAACGCGCGAACGCCGAAACTCAACTCCCCCGCCCGGTACACCGGGAGGCTCCGGTTCTCCTCCAACGTTCCCATAGTGCCATTAACTTAGTGAATACTGAACAGGGCCACAACACCATGACACGTGGGGGCCGTCACGGGTTCCCCCGGAAACATTCCCCGTGGACGAAAGTTAGTATAGGCTTCGCTCTCATGAACGCCTCCCCCGTTGTTCGACGCCGCTGCGCCGCCACCGCCGTCCTCTTCCTCGCCGCCGCCCTGACCTCCTGTTCAGACGGGGACGACTCCTCCGGATCCGACGACGCCCCGGACACCGTGTCCGTCACCCACTCCATGGGCACCACCGACGTCCCCACCACCCCGGAGACGGTGGTGAGCTTCTCCCCTGCCTGGACGGACGCCTTCAGCGCCCTCGGGGACCCCGTCGACGTGGAGTACCGCATGGACGGCTACGACGACAGGCCCTGGGCAACTGGCGACTCCGGCACGGTCAAGACCTACACCGCGAGCGCGGAGGGCACCGCCGACCAGAGCGAGGAGATCGCCGCGGTGGAACCGGACGTGATCTTCGTCAGCTACGTCCCCGACCAGGCGACCTACGACAAGCTCAACGCCATCGCCCCCACCGTCGCCGTGGTCGGCGACAACACCCAGTCCGACGACTGGCGCACCGTCACCGAGCTGGCCGGGGAGATCCTCGACAAGTCCGACGAGGCCGCGGGGCTGGTCGAGGAGGTCGACGCTCGATTCGACGAGACGAAGGACGCCCACCCCGGACTCGACGGCGCCTCCGCCGCCTTCGGACAGATCAGTGAGCAGGGCCTCGCCGTGGTCACCGACGACAAGGACCCCGCCAACGGCTTCCTCACCGACCTGGGTATGAGCCTGCCCGAGGACATCCTGGCCGCCAGCAACGACGGTGCACGCGCCTTCATCGCCGAAGAGAACATCAGCCTGCTGAACACGGACTTCCTGGCGATGTGGGCGATCGGGATCGATCCCTCCGACCTCGAGGGGTGGGACCAGCTCACCGCCGTCGAGAACGGGTCCGCCTACCTGCCGGACGCCACCTCGGCGATGGCGCTGAGCCAGCCGACGGTGGCGTCGGTGCCCTGGTCCCTCGACGAACTGGACGACACCTTCGCCGCGGTGGACCAGGTCCGGAGCTGAACCGGCTGAACCACTCACACCGGCCCGGCGCGTCCTCTAGCGTTGGCACCATGACCGACCTCCCCACCCTCACCGTGACCGACGGACCTGCCCGGATCGCCCACGTCCGCCTGAACCGTCCGGACAAGCTGAACTCGCTGACCCTGGGCGTCCTCGACGAACTGGTGGCCATCACCCGGCGCATCCGCGCCGACCGTACGATCCGCGCCGTGGTGATCTCCGGGGAGGGACGCGCCTTCAGCGCCGGCCTCGACTTCGCCTCGGCGATGGCGAAACCGCCGGCGCTCGTCGCGTCCTTCCTGCCCCGGCCGTGGCGCGGCACCAACCAGTTCCAGGAGGCGTGCTGGGGATTCCGGCGTCTGCCTGTGCCGGTCATCGCCGCCGTGCACGGCCACTGCTTCGGCGGCGGACTGCAGCTCGCGATGGCCGCCGACTGGCGCATCACCACCGCCGATGCGCAGTGGAGCATCCTCGAGGCCAAGTGGGGGCTGATCCCGGACATGTCCGGCATGCAGACCCTCAAGCAGCAGCTTCCGGCGGACCTGCTCAAGCGCCTCACCATGACCGGCGAGGTTTTCGACGGCGCCGCCGCCGTCGACCACGGGCTGGCCAGCGAGATCTCCGAGGATCCCGTCGCCGACGCTGAGACGCTGGCCGAACTCGTCGCCACGCGCTCACCGGACTCCGTGGCCTACGCCAAGAAACTCGTCGACGAGACCTGGACCCGCGGCCCGCGCGCCACCTTCTGGCTGGAGCGTGCCCGGCAGTTCCGCCTACTCGTGGCAAAGAATACCCAGGTCGCGCAGAAGGCGGCGGCGAAGAAGGCTGCCCCGGTGTTCCGGGGACGATCGGTGCGCTGAGACTCCGCGCCGTCGGGGTCAGTCCAGGTCGTCGTGACAATTCAGCGGACTGTGGCTGTCCAGCCGGACCACGTCCAGAGCGGATTCCTCGAGTTTCCAGGCAAGTTCCTCATCTGCGCTGATGAACAGGGAGTTGGAGTAGATGGGACAACTGATCAGGAAGGTCCCGTCCTGCGGCCACACGTAGATCGGCATGTGGGGCCGTCCAGGCCGATCGGAGCCGAAGGTGAGCAGCCAATCCAGCGGAGCCTGTACAACTGCCAATCCCCCGAAACGGCCAAAGGGCAGCGGTGCCGTGAAGTCGAAAACCCGGACCGACTCGACATTCTCTACCTCCCCCGCATAACCCGGCCACATGGCGAAGGTGACCTCCGTGGACGCACGCAAATCCGGCAGCGCCCCGGTCAGTATATGCAGGAGAGTTTCCAGGCTGATTTCGTCACAGCCACCACTGGCCGGGTGGTATTTCGAGGACTCTCCTGGCCCGATTCGGTCCGACATCTCCCGCCATGTGGAGCCGGGATGCAGGACATATCCTGCTCTACCCGCCAGCTCTCCCCAGGAGACAAACCTATCGTCGGCGATCTCGGCGGGGCTGAACACCCGGAGTCTTGCTGAGTGCCTCTCATCACTGAAAGCCGCCACCAACGACTCATCCTTGTCCACACGTGGAGTGTATGAGCGCATGTCCTCACACTATCCCTGTGTATGCACGGCGTAAAGGGTTACCTAATGTCACCGCCCCTGTCAGTTGACCCACACCACCGCCTCATGTGACAGCAACCGCGGATCGTCCAGCGCCGCCGCCCCGATCGACGTCTCGATCCACTCCCGGGCCGCCCGGCCTTTCTCTTCCAGCGTGTCGCCCGGCATCTCGCGCAGCGTGACCGCACCGTCGCGCTTGGCCAGCCGTTCACCCGAAGGCCCCAGCACCAGCGGCACGTGCACGTACTCCACCTCGGGAAGTTCCAGCAGATGCGCCAGGTACCCCTGGCGTGGCGCGGAACTGAGCAGGTCGTCGCCGCGCACCACCTGGTCCACCCCGGCGAGGGTGTCGTCCACGACGACGGCGAGGTTGTAGGCGAAGCCGGCGTCCTGCCCGACCCCGCCACGGCGCAGCACCATGTCGTCGACGTCGCCGGTGTAGGTGCCGCCGTCGACGGCGAAGGCCTCGCGCACCGTCCACTGCCCGACCTGCGCGCGCAGCCGCAAGGAAGGCACCCGACCTTCGGCGGCGAGGGCGTCGCGGCGTCCTGCCCGCTCGTCGTCCTGCAGGTCACGGCAGGTTCCCGGGTAGTGGCCGGGGACAGCGTGCGGGGCGCGGGCGGCCTCGCGGATGTCCTTGCGCGAGCAGTAGCACTCGTAGACCAGGCCGTCATCCTGCAGGCGTTCCAGGGCGACGTCGTAGCGGTCCACCGACTCCGACTGGCGCGCCACCGCCCCGTCCAAGGTCACGCCCACGGCCTCGAGGTCCTCGAGCTGCCGGTCGGCGGAGATCTCCGAGGAACGTGCGGCGTCGATGTCGTCGATGCGCAGGACGAAGCCGCGGCCGGTGGAGCGCGCCCACGCTTCTGCGAGCACCGCGGTGCGCAGGTTGCCGAGGTGCAGGTCGCCGCTGGGGCTGGGGGCGTAGCGGCCGTTGGTGGCGGGGACGTTCATGACGCCCAGGATATCGCGGGCAGTCGCAACCCCACTGGTCGGTGCGACCAGCCGGTGGGGTTGCCACGCGCTGTGCCATGCTGGGGCGGCATGAGCCCCGACGCTTCTGCCTCAGCCGCCACTGCAGCCACCACCTTCATGGCCGCCCATGCCCGCGCCCTCGACCGCCGACGCTTCGAGGTGCTGACCACCGGCACCGGCCACACGGCCGTGCTCGGCGCGCTGGAGGCCTACCGCAACGACGACGGCGGCTACGGCTGGGGCCTGGAACCGGACCTGCGCGCCCCGGAAAGCCAGCCCGTCGGGGCCCTGCACGCACTGGAGGCGCTGGTCAGCTGCGCCCCGGCGCGCTCCCCGCACCTGGAGGCACTGCTGGACTGGCTGGCGTCGGTCACCCTGGCCGACGGTGGTCTGCCGTTCGCTCTACCCGTCGCCGACCCGACCGGTTGCGCGCCGTTCTGGGCGCAGGCGGACCCGCAGGAGTCGTCGGTGCAGATCACCGCGGCGGTGGCTGCGCAGGCGCACCTGCTCGCCCGCACGGACGCGAGGGTGAGCGGCCACCCGTGGCTGCGCACGGCGACGCGGTACTGCCTCGAGGCGATCGACGCCCTCGCCGACATGCAGGACCCCCCGTTCGCCTACGTCCTCTCCTTCTCCCTGCAGTTGCTCGACGCTCTCGACGTGGCCGAGTACCCGGACTCCCCCGCCCTGCTCGACCGGTTGTCCCGGTTCGTGCCCGCCGACGGGAAAGTTCCGGTTGTTGCGGAGGGTGCCAGCGACGAATCGCTGAATCTACTGGACTTCGCCCCGTTCCCGGGACGCCCGGTGCGTAGGCTGCTGGACGCCGCGGCCGTCGAGGCCGACCTGGAACGCCTGGCCGGCGCGCAGTGCGCCGACGGCGGGTGGCCGGTGGACTTCGCCAGCTATTCCCCGGCCGCCGCCCTGGAGTGGCGTGGTCATGCGACGGTGCGCGCGGTCGAGGTGCTGCGCGCCAACCGCGGGTAGCGTTGGTGGGGTCCACCTATTCGTCACCAGGCGCTTGGAGGCGCTGACATGGGATACACCCACCACAACCGATTCGACGGCGCACCGGACCCGGACGCGCTGTGGACCATGCTCGACACCATGCGCGGGTACCTCCCGTTCCCGCTGCAGGACCCCCGCGAATCACGACAGTCGCGGCCCACTGGCCCCTCCCGTTCGGAGCGGCCGCGGGTCAGCGTCCACGCCCTGGTGCTGGGCGTGCTCGCCGACGGCCCGCGTCACGGCGGGCAGATCGTCCGCGAGATCGCCGCGCAGGACGACTCGTCCGAGGCCCCCGGTGCCGCCGAGATCTACCCGGAGCTGCAGTTGCTCGTCGACGACGGGCTGGCGACCGTGGCGGAGACCGACGGGCGCCGCACGTTCACCCTGACCCAGGAAGGACGCGACGAGGCCGCGGCCGCCGGCGATACCGACGCGGATGCCGTCGCCCCGTGGGACGGGCTGTCCCGCCTGTTCGAGGGCCGGGGTGAGCTGCCGAAGGCCGGCGTGAAGTTGGGCCAGGCGGTCCACCAGGTCGGTATCGGCGGGAGCGAGGACCAGCGGCGTCGGGCGACGGCGTTGCTGGACGAGGCGCGCCGCCGGATCTACGGCATCCTCGCCGAAGAAACCGAAGAAGCCGACGGTGCCGCAGACGCCTGACCTGCGCCGCCGTTACCGGCGCATCACCACCTTCGGCCTGCGGCTGATGGTGGTGATGTGGTGGTTCGAGCTGGTGCTGCCGCGTCTGGGGCTGCGCAGGTTCAGCCAGCGCAACCAGGAGCAACGCATCGTCCGCGCCGCCGCCCGGTTCAGCGCGCTGGCCACCGACCTCGGCGGGCTGATGATCAAGGTCGGCCAGTTCATGTCGACCCGCATCGACGTGCTGCCCACCGCGGTCACCGACGAGCTCGCCGGCCTGCAGGACAAGGTGCCGGCCGAGGACTTCGCGCAGATCCGCGCCCTGGCGGAGTCCGAGCTCGGCATGCCGTTGTCCCGCGCCTTCGCCGCGTTCGACTCCGTCCCGTTGGCCGCGGCCTCCCTGGGTCAGGCGTATAAGGCGCAACTGACCCCGCAGGACGCCACGGACGTGGGCTTCACCGACGTGGTCGTGAAGGTGCAGCGCCCGGGCATCGGCGAGATCGTGGACGTCGACCTCGCCGCGTTGCGGCGCATCGCCGGGTGGTTGTCGCGCATCCGCTTCATCGCCGCGCGCGCGGACGTCCCGGCCCTGGTCGAGGAGTTCGCACACACCAGCGCCGAGGAGATCGACTACCTGCACGAGGGCGCCGAGGCCGAGTCCTTCGGCGCGGAGTTCCGCAACCTCGCGCACCCGGCGCAGGACGCACCGACGGTCGTCTGGGAACGCACCGCCCGCCGCGTCCTGACGTTGCAGGACGTCTCGGCGGTCAAGATCAGCGACGTGCGTGCGCTGCGCGCCGCCGGCGTCGACCCCTCCGAGGTGGCCGACCGGTTGGCCGAGTCGATGTTCACCCAGCTCTTCGACACCGGCCACTTCCACGCCGACCCGCACCCGGGGAACATCTTCGTCACGCCGCGCGGGGGCGGGGATTTCAGCCTGACCTTCATCGACTTCGGCATGACCGGCACCGTCGACGAGGACCTGAAGACCCGCCTGCAGGACCTCGTCGTCGCCGTCGGCCTGCAGGACGGGGCCGGCATGGTCGCGGCGATGAAACGTCTCGGCGTCCTGCTGCCCACCGCCGACACCGACGAACTCGAGGTCGCCGTCACCGAACTCTTCGCCCGCTTCGGCGGGATGGGTGTGATGGACCTGCAGTACGTGGACCCGCGCGAGTTCGAGGACTTCGCCAAGCGCTTCCGCGACGTGATCCGCTCGCTGCCCTTCCAGCTGCCGGAGAACTTCCTGCTGATCATGCGGGCGGTGTCGATGCTGTCCGGGCTGTGCTCCACCCTGGACCCGAAGTTCAACATCTGGGAGTCGGTGGAGCCCTTCGCCGCCCGCCTGGTGCGCGAGCGTGCCGGCGCCTCGGCGAAGGACGTGGCGCGTCGTGCGGTGACGACGGGGCTGGCCACCGCCCGGGTGCTGGGGCGCCTGCCCCGACGGCTCGACGACGCGATCACCATGATCGAGAGCGGCAACCTGTCGGTGAACACACCGCAGGTGGAACGCCAGCTCAAGCGCCTGGAACGCGCCGCGGTGCGGGTCGTCGCCGCGATCGTCTTCGTGGGTCTGGTCGTCGGCGGCGCGGTACTGCGCGGGGCCGACGGCGCGGCGGGGGTCGTCGGCACCACGATGATGCTGGTCTCCGCGGTCCCGTTGCTCTACGCGGTGTTCGGGGGCCGCGGCGGCTGACACATGTCAGTCGACCTTGATCACGAGCTTGCCGAAGTTCTTCCCCTCGAGCATGCCGGCGAAGGCCTCGGGCATGTTGTCGAAACCCTCCACGACCTGCTCACGGTAGTTGATGGTGCCGTCGGCGACCTTCGGCCCGATCTCGGCGAGGAACTCCGGGTAGTACTCCTCGGCGAACTCGATCTGGATGAAACCGCGGATCAGCAGGCTCTGGGAGAGCACGGTGCTCATCGCCACGGGCAGCCGGTCGGTGTCGCCGCCACCGGCGTTGTTGTACTGGGCGACCAGGCCGCACACCGGCACGCGGGCGAACTTGTTGAGCAGCGGCAGGACGGCGTCCCACACCGCGCCGCCGACGTTCTCGTAGTACACGTCCACACCGTCCGGGCAGGCCTCGGCGAGCTTGTCGGCGAAGTCGGGGTCGCGGTGGTCGACCACGGCGTCGAACCCGAGCTCGTCCTTCACGAACGCGCACTTCTCCGGACCTCCGGCGATGCCGACGGCGCGGGCACCGGCGAGCTGGGCGAGCTGACCGACCATCGAGCCGACGGGGCCGGACGCCGCGGCGACGGCCACGGTCTCGCCCTTCTTCGGCTGGCCGATGACCTTCATGCCGGAGTAGGCGGTGAACCCGGGCATGCCCAGCACGCCGAGGGCCGCGGTGGCGGGGGCACCGTGGGTCTGCAGGGTGCGCACGTGCGTGGCGGGCAGCACCGCGTGGGTGCACCAGCCGGTGTGCGCCTGGACGAGGTCACCGACCTCGAAGTCCGGGTGGCGTGAGACGGTCACCTCGGCGACGGTCTCACCCGTCATCACGCCGTCGACGGGGACCGGCTCGGCGTAGGACTTGGCGGCACTCATCCGTCCGCGCATGTAGGGGTCGAGGGAGAGGTACTGCACCTTGAGCTCCAGCTCCCCGTCCTCCACCTGCGGCAACGTGACCTCCTCGAAGCGGAAGTTCTCCGCGGTCGGCGCGCCGGTGGGGCGGCTGGCGAGGACGATCTGTCGTGCGGTGGTCATTGAGGCGTCTCCTAGAAAAGGGTCGGAATTCGGTTCTCCGTGGACCGAGGGTAGTCCCCGGTCCTGGCAACGGCACACAGGTTGGCACACAGGTTTCCGGCTACAGTGAAAGAACCGACACACGGGGACAAAGGGGAATTGGGGAACATGCAGGACATCAGTGATGAAAACCATCTCAACCCTCGACAAGGTTACTTGCGACGAGGTATTCTGGGATCCGAGCACGACGATCTCCAGATCCTTGAAACCGCCCACCGCCACGGAGTCTCTGACGAGATCATCAAACACGCACTCCGATACCCGATCAGCCAGTTTGTCCAGGAGGACGGAATGACCATGATCATCGGACCTGGCTGGGACGGCACGCCTGTTGAAATCGGGCTCGTCGCTTGGCACGACGGAGTCGCCGTCGTCCACGCGATGCGCCCTGCCCGGAAAAAATACCTGAGGGGATAACCCAATGACCCGACGAACACTTGCCGACATCACGTCCCACGCCGAGGAGCTCGCCGACGCCTTCGAGAACTACGATCCCGCCCCCGGCGACGACAGCCGCGAGCTTCCGCCTGTCATGGCAGTGAAGCTGGCCGCATGGCGCAGAGATGCCGCGGAGAGCGACCTTGCCGACGCAATCCACACCGCACGCGGCAGCAAGGTCTCCTGGCGCGAACTCGGTGAAGCACTCGGA
>NZ_JBQSWV010000044.1:0-11929 GCF_052377495.1 Corynebacterium sp. AOP36-E1-14 | reverse complement strand
GAGCCCGGCCGGTCCCCTCGCGCTCCCGCCGACCCCCGCCGAGCAGGCGATTGGCGAAGTCGAATCCCGGTGTTGTATCCTATGCGAGGTCCAGAGATGGACCGGCGGACTGTGGCGCAGTTTGGTAGCGCACTACACTGGGGGTGTAGGGGTCGCAGGTTCAAATCCTGTCAGTCCGACCATTTTCCCACCCTTCACGGGGTGGGATTTTTTCATGTCCGGGGTGCCTACGGGGAGTAGCCTGGCGGCATGGCGAAACTCCAGCGTTCACGTAACCACCGGGTCGTAGCAGGGGTCTGCGGCGGGATCGCGGACTGGCTCGGCTGGTCGCCGAACACCGTGCGTCTCCTGTTCGTGCTGTCCTTCATCTTCCCCGGACCGCAGGCGATCTTCTACTTCGTCGCCTGGATCTTCATGCCTGCACAACGCTGAAGGACTTCTGACAGCTCAGGAGAGTGCCGGTAAAGTTGTGTGGCAGAACGTTCCTTCCGAATCCACCACACCGAGAGGACGCCATGTTCACCCGCACCACCTACTCCACGGCCCGGACCACCCCCGCCCTCCCGCCTGAGCGCCGGCACCGCAGACTGCGCCTCGCGGCGGTCGGCGTCACCGGGCTCCTGGCCCTGTCCGCCTGCAGCACGGACGAGACCACACAGGACACCACGGAGAACACCGCCGATGCTGCAGACTCGACCGGTTCGGAGAGCACCACCGACACCGGGTCGTCGGACGTACTCGCCACGGCGTCGGTCGCCAACGCCGACGGCGAGGAGGTCGGCACCGCCGAGATCTCCGGGGCCGACGGTGCCTCCGAGCTCTCCGTCGACGTCTCCGGGCTGGAGCCGGGCATGTACGGCATGCACCTGCACGCCGTCGGCGCCTGCGAGCCCGACAGCACCGCCCCCGACGCCGATGCAGACGATCCGGAGACCGGTGACTTCCTCTCCGCCGGCGGGCACCTGGGCGCCGACGGCCACGACCACCCCGACCACGGCGGCGACCTGCCCGCCCTGCTGGTCAACGAGGACGGTTCGGGGTCGATGACGGTGACCACCGACCGGATCGATGAGGCGGAGCTGCTCGACGACGACGGTTCGGCGATCATCATCCACGAAGACGCCGACAACTACGGCAATGTGCCGGAGCGCTACGCCCCGGACGGCCCCGACGAGGACACGTTGTCGACCGGGGACGCCGGCGGCCGCCAGGCCTGCGGCGTCTTCGAGGCTGTGTGACGCCTCGTGACGCCTCACCGCCCACTGTTGACAGCTCAGCGCGCTGACCGTGAAGGTGAGGCATTGCTAATCTTCCGGGCATGACCACCACGAGAACCACCGACCCCAGCCGCCGCGTCACGACCCGCCTGCTCGCCACCCTGTTCACCGCCGGACTCGCCGGGGCCGTCCTCAGCGCCTGCGGCAGCGACGGCGGCAGCGACAGTGACGCAGACGGCTCCGCGACGTCCGGCGAGACCCGCACCGTCGACACGCTGCGCGGCGAGGTGGAGGTTCCGTCCGACCCGCAGAACGTCGTCGCCGTCGACTGGCAGCTTCCCCCGGTGCTGGTCGACCTGGGGATCACCCCCACCGGCATCTACGAGGGCTACTACGAGCAGGACGCCGCGGCGGCGCGTGCGGTGCCCGAACGCTACGTCGACGCCCTCGCCGACTCGACCCGCATCGGCAACTGGGACGCGATCGACGTGGAGACCGTCAGCTCCCTGGAACCCGACCTCATCGTCACCACCGGTGTCGGGCTGGACGACGCGCAGATTGACCGCCTCGCCGACATCGCCCCCGTCGCCCACTTCAGCAGCGAGGACGACGTGGAGTCCCAGCGCCAGCTCGCCGACATCGTCAACCGCTCCGAGGAGTTCGACGAGTTGGAGCAGGCCTTCGACGACAAGGCCGCGGCCGTCGCCGAGGAGCACGCCGACGTGCTGGCAGACTCCGCGTGGGCGTCGGTCAGCGGCAGCCAGGACAACACCTGGTTCGCCGAGGGTGGGCAGACGGCCACGGGCAGCCTGCTGCGCGCGGTCGGTGCCAAGTTCAGCGACGTCGTCGACCCCGACGGCTGGTGGGGTGACCCGCTGTCGTTGGAGAACCTCGACCAGCTCGACGACGCCACCGTTATCCTCTACCCCGCCGAACCGTCCGGCGAGGCCGCCGAGAACTCCCGCCCTCTGCTGGAGAACTCCCGTTTCCGGGCGCTGCCGGCGGTGGAGGCGGACAACCTGTTCGGCTTCACCCAGGGCGGGGCGTCCAACATCGGCTGGGCGACCGACGCCCTCGACGAGATCGACGACATCCTCTCCCAGGTCAGCGCCACGTGAGCGGACGCCACCACCGCTCCCGGGTCCTGGACAAGCAGTGGGTGACCCCGCGCATGGTGCGGCTCACCCTGGACTGCGGTGCGGACTTCGTGCCCACCGGTACCGACAGCCACGTGGCCGTCTACTTCTACCCTCCCGAGGCCCGGGTACCGGCGGAGTTCACCGCCGAGAACCTCACCGACCTGCACCGGTTCGCCTCACCGCAGGTCCGCCGCTACACGGTGCGCAACGTGTGCAACATGACGGACACCGGTACCGGTGCCGCCACGATCGACCTCGACGTCGTCGTCCACGAGCCGGCCGGCCTGGCCTCCGGGTGGGCCCGCGACGCCGTGGTCGGTGACGAGGTGCTGTGGTGGGGCCCGACCGAGGCCTGGCACCTGCCCGAGCAGACACGTGAGCTGGTGCTCGTCGCCGACGAGACGGGCCTGCCGGCGGTGGCGGAGATCCTGGCCGTCTGCCCGGACGAGGTGCGCACCCATGTTCTCGCCCTGGTCGACGACGAGCGCGACGAACCCTACCTCGCCACCACCGGACAGGAGCAACAGGCACAGCTGACATGGATCCACCGGGGCCCGGCCGCCGGCGTCGTCCCGAAGGAGTTACCCCGCGCCCTCGACAACCTCCTCGCCGCCGTGACCGCGAACGCGACCGGACCGGTGTCCCTGTGGGCGGGCGTGGAGTTCGCCGAGGCCGGCACGCTCCGCCGCCACTTCTCCGACCTGGAGAGGAGCCACTCCCACGTGACGTCGTACTGGATCCACGGCCAGGCGCAGGACGCCCGCCCCGACGCCCGCAACCGCCGGCGCAACCTCGCCAACCGGGCCGAACACCCCGACGAGGCCGCAGCACACCTCACCCCGCCTCACCCCGCGAAGTAGCTCGCCGGGGTCGTTCCGAAGTGACGGCGGAAGGCACTGGTGAACCCGTTGGTGCTGGAATAGCCCATCCGCGCGGCCACCGACGCTACCGGCACCCGGTCGGCCAGCAACGGCAACGAGAGGTACAGACGGACCTGCGCGCGCCACGCAGAGAACGTCATCCCCGTGTCGGCGAGGAAGGCGCGCTGGATCGTGCGCTCGCTGGAGTGCAGCCGGTGGGCCCACTCGTCCAGGGCGTGCGGCGCGCCGGGATCCTCCAGCACCGCCGAGGCCACCGAGCGTGCCCTCGGGTCATCGGGCATCGGCAGGTCGACGCCCACCGCGTCGGCCGGGGCGAGCACGCTGAGCAGGGTGGCGCGGGCATGGCGGGCGGCAACGTCGTCCAGGTCGTCTCTGGCGAGGTGACGCACCAGCTCCCCGGCCAGCGGGCCCATACGCAGCACGGTCAACCCCTCCCAGGCGACCTCGCACTCCTCCTCCCACAGGTAGGCGCAGAAGAGCTCTGTGCCGGCGGTGGTGCGCACGTCGTGCACCTCCTCGGCGGGGATCCACAGCGCCTGCGACGGGGCCAGGATCCACCGGCGCTCCCCGCCGGTGCCGACGAACACGGCGATCTGCCCGCGGTCGGCCCACACGATCTGGGCCTTGAGGTGACTGTGCGGCCCGAACACCAGGTCACCGGCCGGGTCGTCCTCGCCGCCGAAATGCTCCACCCAGATGCACTCACCGTCGCGCAGCCCGTACTCCGACATCAGGACGCTCCCCGTCCGATCCACGCCGCCCACAGCTCGGCGTAGCGTCCACCGGCACCGACGAGCTCCTCGTGGGTGCCGGACTCCACCACCCGTCCGTGTTCCATCACCATCACCCGGTCGGCCAGGCGCGCCTGTGACAGGCGGTGGGCGATGACCAGTGCTCCCCTGCCGCGGATCACCGCGGCGGAGGCGTCCTCCAGCTCCCGGGAGTTCGCCGACCCGGCCTCGGCGGTGGCCTCGTCGAGAACCACGTAGGACGGATCGAGCACCTGCAGGCGCACCAGCGCCAGGTGCTGCTCCTGGTGGGTGCTCAGCCGGTGGCCCGCCTCGCCGACCTCGGTGGACAGCCCGTCCGGCAGGTCGTGGACCCAGCCCGCACCGGCGGCATGCAGGGCAGCCTCGACCCGCTGCCCGGCGTCCTCCCCTGCGACGCCCAGCGTGATGTTCTGCCACACGGTGCCGGCGAAGACGTGGCTGTGCTGGGAGGCCAGGCACACCCGCGGGCGCAGGTCGGCCGGCGCCAGGGCTCCGAGGTCGACCCCGTCCAGGGTGGCGCGCCCCTCCTGCACGGGCAGTACCCCGGCGAGCAGGCGGGCGACGGTCGTCTTGCCCGCCCCCGTCGAACCGACCAGGGCGACGGACTCACCCGGCGCGACCGTCACGTCGACGTCGGTGAGCACGCGGTGCGTCCCGTCGAAGCTGTGCCCGACGCCAGCCAGGCGCAGCCCCGTCGCGTCCTGCCCCGTACCGTCCTGCGCGGTGACGTCACACCCTGCCGCACGCACCTGCGCCTGGGTCACCCCGGCCAGCCGACGCAGCGCGACCCCGGCCTCCTGCACGGTGCCGAAGGTCTGGAACACGGTGGCCACCGGGTCGAAGAGTCGGTGGTAGAGCAGGGCGGCGGCGGTCACCGCGCCGACGGTCGTCCACCCGGCGTCGACCACGACGAACCCGACGACGAGCACGGCGGCGGTGGCCACGAACTCGGCGCGGTTGTTGCGTGCGAAGAAGCGGGTCAGCATGCGCCACACCGTGTTCTCCACCCGGCGCGACTCATCGGACGCCGCGTCGAGCCGGGCGGTCTCCCGCGCGCCCCAGCCCTGGGCGGTGAGTGTCTCGCGACCGTTGGCCGCGTCGAGGAATGCGGCGGTGCGACGCCCCAGGATCTCACGCTCCTCCAGGTAGAGCGGCCCACTGCGCGGCAGGTACCAGCGCAGCGCCATCACGTAGAGCGGGATGCCCGCCAGTCCGGCGAGACCGAGCGTCCAGTGCAGGGCGAACAGGCCGGGCACGGACACCACCAGCAGGGTCCCCGCCGACAGCACCGTGGGCAGCACGAAGGCGACGGCGTTGGAGATCAACCGGGAGTCGTCGCTGACCCGGGACACCAGCTCACCCACTCCGGCCTCCTCCAGCACGCCGGCCTCGAGGTCGAGCGCATGGTCGACGGCGTCCTCACGCAGGGCACCGACGGTGGGCTGGGCGACGCGGGCGAAGAGCACCATGCCCACCCACGCCAGCGCGGCGTTGAGCACGATCGCACCACCCATGAGCGACAGGGGCAGGACCACGTCGGCCATGGAGGCCCCCGCGGCGGACAGCCGGTCGACCATCCACCCGATCATCAGCGGCGGTACCACCGCGCAGGCGCTGGACGCGAGGGCGACCAGCAGCGCCAGCGCCACGAGCCACCGGTGCGGGCGCAACCGTGCCCACAGGAAACGCCAGGCGGCACGGGCGTCGGCGGTGGGAAGAGCAGTGGGGAGTGTGGGATTCGGCTCGGCGCTCACCGGGTCACCACCTCCCGGTAGTCGGCGTCGGCACACAGTTCCCGGTGTCCCGCCACACTCACCGAACCCTCGCGCACGAACACCACGGTGTCGGCGACGGCCAGCAGGCTCGGCGCGGTGGTGACGACCACCGCCGTGCCCTGGTCACCGCCGCCGCGCAACTCACGCAACCCGTCGGCGATGCGCGCCTCGGTCACCGAGTCCACCGCCGTGGTGGGGTCCACCAGCACCCGTGCAAGGGCGCCGCCGTGCAGGGCGCGTGCCAGGGCGATGCGTTGACGTTGCCCGCCGGACAGGTTCGCCCCCTCACCGTCCACCCTGTGGTCCAGGCCGTCGGCGAACAGGTCGACGAGCTCGTCGACGCCGCTGGCGCGCAGGACGTCCTGCGACACAGTGTCCCCATCGCTACCCGTGATGTTGCTGCGTACCGTGCCCCGGAACAGGTGGGCCTCGTGCGGGGAGACGCGCAGCACGCCCGGCAGCACCGCCGGGTCGACACCCGCGACGTCCTGCCCGTCGAGGAACAGCCGGCCGCCACCGGCGGAACCCAGGGCGTCCAGCACACCCCTGCGCGCCTGCGGCGAGGCGCACACCACGGCGGTCAACGCGCCGGGTGCGCAGTGCAGCGGCTCCCCGTCGCGCGGCAGGACGGTCAGGGTGCGGTCGGCGTCCCCGCCACCCGCCGTCTCGCCGCTACCTCCGTCCCGATGCGCGACAGGTGCGTCCACCCCGTCGGTGAAGTCGGCGATACGCGCCGCCGACGCCGACGAGCGGGTATAGGACTCCACGACGTGCACGATGATGCCCAACGGGGTGGCCAGGAACGAGGTCACACCCAGCACGCCGACCATCGTGCCCACGGTCATCGCCCCGTCGACCACCCGGACGGCGCTGAATACCGCGGCGACGAGGAGCACCACACCGGTCAGCAGCACCTGGGCGCCCTCGACGCGCCCGGACGCCGCGGCGGAGTCGACCCCGGCGGTGGCCGCGGCACGGCTGCGCCGGGCGTACCAGCCGGCCGCCGTGGACTCGCCGCCGATACCGCGCAGCACCTCCACCCCACGCAGGATGTCCGCGGCCGACGCCCCGGCCGCGGCGATGCCGCTCTGCTGGCTGTGGGTCGTGGCCGACAGCCGCGGCATCAACCACCGCAGGGCGAACAGGGACAGCGGGGACACCAGGACCACCGCCACCCCGACCCAGAGGTCCGCCCACAGCAGGTAGCCGGCGGAGACCAGCAGGCCGAGCACCGCCGACCCGCCCATGGCGATCTGCATGATCACGCTGCTGGCGTTGTCGCTGTCGGCCGCCGAGAGGGCGGCGACCTCGCCGGCAGGACGCTGGGGGTGCTGGGCATCACCGGTACGCGCGGGCGCGAGGGCGGCGGCGGTGACCCGGCAGCGCAGCAGGTGCTTCTGCCGGTTCATCGCGTAGGTGCCGACCCGTGAACCCCACATGAAGCCGAAGCTGAGCATGGCGAAGCAGGCTGCCAGCACCACCAGCCACAGCACCAGGGCCGAGAGGTCGGACGGCCCGACGGCCTCGTCGACGGTCGCGCCGATCACCGCCGGGACCAGCGCCTCGCCCACCGACCAGCCGGTCAGCAGGGCCGCGGCACCGAGGATCGGGCCGCGTTCCTGCCGGATGACCGTGGTCAGCAGGGACCGTCCGCCATGTCGCCTCTGTTGGGTGTCAGTATCCACCCCGACATTCTATGCCAGTCTGTGTCAGCCTTTGTCAGCGACGCATCGGGACCGCACAGTCGGCCCGGACGTCGTCACGCACCACTCCCCAACCCTGCAGACGGGCGAAGAGCAGGCAGCCCAGACAGATCCCGAGGAAACCCTCCAGGGACGCCGCGACGACGAGCAGCAGGAGCACCACGTCCGACGCCCCGGTCAGGCCCGCGACGCGCAGGCCGAGCGCGGCCGCGGAGAACACCAGGCCGATAGTCTGGGCGAACCGTTTCGGCGCCCCGCCGACCATCACCGGTTCCCCGAAGACCCGCGGGGCCAACCACCGCACGCTCAGCTGTCCGAAGGGGTCGAAACGGGGTCCGGCGAGGACCCGGAGGACGAATCCGGCCAGGAGCAGTGAACCGGCCACCAGCGCCGCGACGTCCAGCCCCGCCCGCGACAGGGCCACGGTGACCAGTGCCAGGACCACAACGAGCATCGCCGTGGTCCGCGCCGCGCGGTCGTTGACCACCGGTGGGAACCACCACAACGAGCGGATCCCGCCGGGCGGTTGCGCATTCGGCGCATTCGGCGCAGACGCCACAGCGTCCTGCCCGGCGATGAAGCCGGGGCGCTGGCGTCCCAGGCGGTTCAGTTCGGTGAGCTGCTCGTCCATGACTCCAAGAAGCTACCCCCGTCGGCTCCCGGGGGCCAGGGTTGCGCTCACCGGGAAACCGCGTACCCCCCCTACTTCTACTTCTTGCGGCCGCGCTTCTCGCGCACGCGCACGGCGATGCGCACCGGCGAGCCCTCGAAACCGAAGGACTCACGCAGGCGTCGCTCCAGGAACCGGCGGTAGCCGTGCTCCAGGAAACCGGTGGTGAACAGCACGATCACCGGCGGCTCGGAGGAGGCCTGGGTGGCGAACAGCACGCGCGGCAGGCGTCCGCCACGCATCGGCGGCGGGGTCTGCGCGATCACCGCACGCAGCCAGGTGTTCAGCTGGCCGGTGGGGATACGCAGGTCCCAGCTCTCCAGCGCCTCGATCATGGCCGGCTCGAGGCGCTGCAGCGCCCGGCCGGTACGCGCGGAGATGTTCACCCGACGCGCCCACGGCACGTGGGCGAGCTGCTGGTCGATCTCGCGCTCCAGCTCGTCGCGACGCTCCTCGTCGACGAGGTCCCACTTGTTGTAGGCCACGACGAGGGCACGCCCGGAGTCCAGGATCATGCGCAGCACGCGCTGGTCCTGCTCGGCGATCGGCTCGGAGGCGTCGACCAGGAAGATCGCGACCTCGGAGGAGTCGATCGCCGCGCGGGTGCGCAGTGAGGCGTAGAACTCGTGACCGCGGGCGGTCTTGGTCTTCTTGCGGATCCCGGCGGTGTCGACGAAGCGCCAGGCGCGTTCGTTGAGCTCCACGACCGAGTCCACCGGGTCCACCGTGGTGCCGGCGACGTTGTCGACGACCGAGCGCTCCTCGCCGGTGATCTTGTTCAGCAGCGAGGACTTGCCCACGTTGGGGCGTCCGACCAGGGCCACACGCCGCGGTCCGGAGATCACCGCGGTCTGACGCGGGGTCTCCGGGAAGCTGGCGAGCACCTGGTCGAGCACGTCGGCCGCGCCGCGGCCGTGCTGTGCGGAGACCGGGAAGGGGTTGTCCAGGCCCAGGGCCCAGAACTCGGCCATGTCACCGTACTGCGAGTCGGAGTCGAACTTGTTCGACACCAGCACCACCGGCACCTCGGAGCGCTGCAGGCGGCGGGCGATGACCTCGTCGGTGGCGGTGATGCCGACCTTGGTGTCCACCACGAAGACGATGACGTCGGCGGTGGCCATGGCGGTCTCCGCCTGACGGGCGATGGCCCCGTGGATGCCCTTGGCGTCCGGGTCCCATCCGCCGGTGTCCTGCACCCAGAAACGTCGGCCGTTCCAGTCGCCCAGGTAGGAGATGCGGTCGCGGGTCACGCCGGGGAAGTCCTCCACGACGGCCTCACGACGCCCGATGAACCGGTTGACCAGGGTGGACTTGCCCACGTTGGGACGGCCCACCACAGCGACGGTGCACAGCGCCTCCTGCTCGGCACGGTCGTCGCCCAGTACGCCGAAGGCCTCCTCGACGGCGGACCAGTCGGTGTCCTCGGCGTCGGCGCTGAGCAGGTCGAAGTCGGCGAACTCGGAGTCGTCGAACTCGGGCTCGGTGAAGTCGCTGTCGTCGAAGTCGCTGTCGTCGAAGTCCTCGAAGACGTCTTCGCCGGACACCGCGTCCTCGTCGATCACGGAGTCGTCGGTCGCGTCCTCGTCGTCCGCATCCTCAGCGGAGTCGTCGGCACCGCCGATGACCTCGCCTTCGGCGGTGCGGAAGACGAGCTCCTCTCCCCCGTCGGACGCCTCCTCCAGGGTGGCGGGACGCGTGGCGGACTCCGCCGCCAGGCGGGTCAGCTCGGCGAGCACCGCCTCGACGTCCATGTCACCGGTGTCGAGCACGGTGGCGTCGTCGGCGGGACGCAGCGGCGAGACCGCGCGCGAGGAGTCCGCGGCGTCGCGGCGTTCGACGTCGGCGAGCACCGCGTCGAAGTCGGCGTCCCGCCCTGCGGCGACGTCCTGCACGTACCGGCGACGGGCACGCACCTCGGCGCTGGCGGTCATGAAGACCTTGCAGGACGCGTCGGGGAACACCGCGGTACCGATGTCACGGCCCTCGACGACGCAGCGTCCGGCGCGCAGGGCCAGGGAACGCTGCAGTGCCACGAGGTTCTCCCGGACCTCCGGGATCGCCGAGACGGCGGACACGTGCGCGGTGACCTCGGTTCCACGGATCTCCCCGGAGACGTCCTCTCCGTCCAGGAGCACCTCGGTGGCGGCCGGGTCCTCGTTGACGAGCAGCGGCAGGTCTGCGGTGGCGGCGACGACCGCCTCGGTGTTCTCCGGGTCGATGCCGGCACGCAGGACGTGCAGCGTCGCCACCCGGTACATCGCGCCGGTGTCCAGGTACCGGGCGCCCGCGGCGCGCGCCAGCAGGCGGCTGACGGTCGACTTGCCCGTGCCGGACGGGCCGTCCACCGCGACGATGAATCCCCCGCCGGCGATGTTGTCGACAGTGCTCAGGTCGGTGACGTCGGTCGTGTCAGTCACGTCGTTCCTCTCGTTGTTCCGTCCGTCGTTCATCGCGTTGTCCATCACAGCTGCACCGCGTTGTAGAGGCTCGTCAGCTCGGCGCGGTTCAGTGCGCGCAGGGTGCCGGGCTTCTGCTCGCCGAGCTGCACGGTGTGGACCTTGGTGCGCACCAGGGCCTGGACCGGGAAGCCGGCCTCCTTGAGCATGCGACGCACGATGTGCTTGCGGCCCTCGTGGATCTCGAGCTTGATCAGGGACTTGCCCTGCCAGACGTCGATGATCTGCACGTAGTCGGCACGTGCGATGCCGTCCTCCAGGTCGATACCGTCCTTGAGCTGGTGGATCAGCCGACGGTCGGCCTCGCCCAGCACGGTGGCCAGGTAGGTCTTCGAGACCTCGTAGCGCGGGTGCATCAGCCGGTTGGCGAGCTCCCCGTCGTTGGTGACCAGCAGCAGCCCCTCCGTGGCGGCGTCGAGACGACCCACGTGGAAGAGGCGCTGGCCGGCGGCGACACGCTCGCCGACGAGGTCGCCGACGCAGGGGCGTCCCATGTCGTCGCTCATGGTGGACTGGAAACCGCGCGGCTTGTTCAGCGCGTAGGTCACCAGGTTCTCGTCGACGAGCACGCGGGTGCCGTCGACGCGGATGACGTCCTTGTCCGGGTTCACCCGGATGCCCTGCTGGGTCACGGTCGTGCCGTTGACGTCGACACGTCCGGCGTCGATGAGCTTCTCGCTCATCCGGCGGGAGGCCACACCTGCGGCGGCGAGAACCTTCTGCAGGCGGACGGACTTGTCCTCTGCGGCGTTCTTCGAGCCGCCCTTGGAGGAACCGCCGGCGTTCTTGCCGGACTCCGGGGGCTTGCGGTCGGGGACGTGCTGCTTACGGGCCGGGCGGGCGTTGGACACGTACAGGTCGGCCGGGGCCTTGCCTGGTTCCTGTTCCGGTGTGCCGTCTCGGCGAGCGGGGGTGTTCACGAAAAGTCCTCATCAATCAGTCGAGGGTGTTCAGTTATGTCAGTTGACCAGTGTAACCCCTCGTCGGGACATCGGTTAGTCGACGGTGGGGACGGCTCACCGGGTGAGGATCCCCGGCATCTACGACAATACAGAAGTCCCCGCCTATTCGAACATGTGATTGACCATGTCCGTGGCGTATAGTACACTTCCGTCAAGGAAGCCAACCACAGGGGGACGCTGGCACCATGACCGACAACACCACACCCGCGATGAGCATGGACGACATCCAACGCCACCTCAACCTCGGCGAAATCGTCCTGATCGCCCACCTCCGCGACATCGCCGACACCGAACGCCTCGCCACCGCCCGCGCCCTACGCGCCCGCACCCGCGCCGACGCCATCCGCTTCGCACAC